>JBKGYM010000048.1:0-8110 GCA_046546115.1 Candidatus Woesearchaeota archaeon | reverse complement strand
TATACGTCCTTTCCCTTTGGCACCAATGCCAGCGCCATCTCTTCCCCTGTGCTCTTGCGCTCCCATGTATGAATATGCATCATGTAGATTATGACTCATACACACTCCGCATCTGTTCTCAAGAATCTCTCCCATATCTCAAAATAAGCGATTGCATATAAAAATATAACGAATCATTTCTTTTTTCTCTTCTTGCTTTTCTTGTTCTTCTGTTTTGTCTCAAGTCTCTTGATGGCTTCCGGGTTCTCTTTCTTCTCTTCAACATTCTCTGCAATACTTTCAGGAAGCTCACTGCTCAGCAGGAATACGTCTATCGGTCCAAAATGATTCTCCTGCTCCAGTTCGATACGTCTCTGGAAAGAAAGGTGTAGCATGGGCATGAAAGTCATGATCCTGTCTTCCTTCGCTTCTGAAGGGATTATCTCTGTGAATTTGAGGGATTTACGCCCGTCCAGGAGCTTTAGGATTGTCTTGTGTACAGAAGTCATGAGCTCGTTGATATCGACTTTTTTCTTTGGGATCTCCACATCCTTGTATGTCTCTGTCTTGACAGGTCTTCTTTGTTTGACTTCCAGAGCTTTTTCCAATGCTTCTACAAGGTCAAAAATTGATACTTTCCTCTTTCTTGGTTGTGGAGTCCTGGGAACCAATATATCCTCTCTATCTTTTGGGATGTATTCGTTATTCATCAGCTCCATCTCAAGATCGTCCTCAAAGCCTTCAAGCTCTGCTTGCTGGTCCTCTACAAAGTCGATAAGCTGGTCCATCGCATGGATGTCTGATGTGAGGAGCTTGTCAGCCTTCATCTTAAGGAGTATGGCTGTTGCGAGGAGTATCTTTCCAGAGACATTGAAATGCATCTTCTCGAATGATTTGACAGTCTCGACAAATTTGTCACAGAGAAGTTTGATATCTACATCCCATGGATCCATCTGCTCAGTCTTCACCAAGTCTTTCAGGATGGTCTGCCAGGAGATTTCGTCATTATCCATCAACATGTCGAATATCTTGTGCTGTCTCTCTTCTTTTGGCACACCTTCGAGTGAAAAGACATTCTCTTCATCCACAGCGATTTTATCATCATCAACAGAAGTATTGAGCTTAGCAGACATAAGCTTCAAGAGTCTCAGATGGTTTATAAAGCTTTTCGTACACTTTCATGATGCTTGAGTCATCTTTTTCTTTTCCTGTTCTTCCGGAATAGCAAGAATTGTATTGATAGGATGATCATGAACAGTATGACCGCTGCAGTTATAGGGTATGTGTCGTCTTCATCAGTGCTTGTCACCATCCCTGCGATCGTGAGCATAAAGCTTGTGAACCGCGTAGGCTGTTTGTAGTTGCTTGGATTCTCATATCTCTCATCAAGGTTGTTGTTGTCCATGATCTCTGATCTCTTGTTCCTGTATTTTTCTGTGAAACCATCTTCAACGCTGATGTTCTCATTGAAATCAATCGTGTCTCCAAATATTGTCCTCAAGCTTCCGTTGAACTCTACAGTGAATATGCTGCTGTTCATTATCTTTCTGGACATGCTGTTCAGTAGGAAGTTCTCTGGAAGTCTTAACTCATCATACCGATAGAAGAATTCTTCTTTTGACCCGCCTTCAGAAAGTGTGATATCGACCAGGAGTTCATCCACTTCCTTGCCTTCCTGTGATTGGAGGAATAATGTCATGTCAGTGGTGCTATTATCGTCCGTGCTGTTGAAAATGGCTTTTGGTTCAGGTGTATCGAAACCAACATCCAATGTGAGAGTGTTGTTCATCTCAATCTTACCATCTTCTGTCTCTGCTTCCAATATGATCTCTATAGGATATTCTCCTATGCGCATGAAACTGACTCCGAACCTAATCTCTTCACGAGTGCCATTCTCTATCTGCAGTTCCTCCTCATATATCTCATCCAGGTATCTTCTTTCGGTATCCTTATTGATGACTGTGCGTTCAGAATCTGGAAAGACAATTTTCACCTTTCCGGTGATTGGATTGTCCTTGTCATTCTCTATATATCCTCCGACAACCTCCTCTTCGCCCACAAATGTGCTCTGATCCCTGTTCCTGAATCTTGCCCCATTATAGAAACCCAGCATCATATCAATGTTGGAATCCACGCTCAGTGTGGTCTTATTCCTCTCATGGTATGAATGAAGTGTTCCTTTGTGTGTGACTTCAGAGACAGAGTCGAATGTGAATTCCTTGTCCTTCCCAATCCGCATCGAGTAGTTCAAAACAGGCTTGTCTTCTGTGTTACCCTGGAGCTCTATATGATCTTCTTTCTTTTGGGCTGTGGCTCCTGAGACATTATGTATCCTTATCTCAGCATCTTCAGGGAAGTTTTCCTTGTGTATGAATTCTGTGTCCTCTTCCCCGTGATTAAGTATCTCCAAAGACACATTGATGTCCTCATTCAGTCTTCCTTTGATCTCTCTCTCTCCTCTGTCGTTAGGTATGCCAGCAACACTCCTTTGGAATTCTAGCACAGGCCTCATAAGCTCGATCATGATATGAAATGAATAGAACCGCGAGTCAGTCCCTTTGGGTATCTCCCCATACCAGGGCATGCCATCCCGTCCTGTCTCATTAAGCATATCTATGTCGAATCTTGAATCTTGGACTGTAAATCTGAAATCATCCGTCCTTGCCTCATCTCCTTTATTTATTGTGAGGTTTTGGTTGTCCACTTCTATCATGAGAACATCATCGACACCCTCAAACCCATGGAATTGGATGATGTCGTCCATCACTGTGATGTTACGGCCTGGCAAGACCCAACTGCTGTAAAGTACATTATCTTCAGGGAATCCTGATGATGCGAAGCTTCCATACATGGTGATGATGAAGAGCAATGATACTATCATCATCACAGTTCCTGATCTTGCCCATCTTGTCTTATCAATCATTTTCATGCCGGCCATCATTTTTCCATTTTTCGTCAGCTTCTTATGTGTTCGCGGATATGGTTGTGGGTATGTCTTAATCCCAGATAAATATATCTGTGTCTTTCAGGTCCATCTTCTCTTTGTTGAAACTTCTCAGAAGGAAATTGTTATGCCCTGTCCTGTTGATATCTCTGATGGTGTTCTCTTCAATCTTCTTTATCGACCCATTGCCCAGATATCTTTTTATCATCGGCACGATATCTGCGTTGAGAATCTCTATTATATCCTCATGAGCCCGGCTCGTCACCATGAATGAATAGGTGGCCATGCCTTCCTTCTCGCCAACCATGTCTATCATGATGTGCTTGATTATGGCGGGAGTCTCATTATATTCCTTGGACATTATTATTCTCTTCACAATCTCAGTTGTGATGCCGTATTCGAAGAACATGGTGTATAGTACGATGGAATTGAATCTTCCTGTGCCATTCGAGAAATTGTTGACAAAGGTCATGTAGTTGATTGTGTTGCTGGATTCTAGATACTTGCGTCTCCTGTTGACGGTCTTCACCGGGATGCCTGTGCTCTTGCTTATCTGATTATCTCCTATCCTGGGATTCTTGATAAGTTCCCTTATAATGGCCTTATCTTTTTCTTCTATCTTGGGTTTCTCTTGGCTTATTTTTATCTTTTTTTTGTCCATTTCCGACCTTTAATGAATTATTTATTCCAAAATGTGACAAACATTAATATTTTTTTCGTAAATAATGGCAAATATTCTCATAAATTTTCATTTTCACAAAGATTTAAATACTACATAAAGCATGATTGCTGTAGTGATGGATTTTCCAGGCACAATGTGATTATGCACACTTTAGACAAGCGGTCATGGACGTAGGATTTGCTTGAGGAGAATGTTTTGAGGATGAAAGTGCTGATGTTCGGTTGGGAATTCCCGCCATTCAATAAAGGGGGTTTGGGTACTGCGTGTTATGGCCTGACACGAGGTCTGCGTAATAACAATGTGGATGTGACCTTTGTTGTCCCGAAAGCCCCGAGGAATGTCAAGGGTGATTATGTCAATCTTCTTGTTGCCGATAATTTCTATAGTGATTCTGGTGATGATTTCAAGATCGTGAGTATCAATTCTCTGCTTTCCGCCTATATGGATGATGAGAAATACTCATCCACATTGACGAAAGTCAAGACGGCACGGAAGAAGGAGGACGTCGATGACTGGTCAGATGATATATATGGTGGGGACCTCTACTCTGAAGTGTTCAGGTATGCTGGTAAGTCAAGGCTTGTGTCAGCCATGGAAGATCATGACATAATACATGCTCATGATTGGATGGCTTACCCAGCAGGGATTGAAGCGCACCGAGTAAGTGGGAAACCGCTGGTTGTCCACATACATGCCACGGAGTTCGATAGGACGGGGGGTAATTGTAACCCTAAAGTATATGATATTGAGAGGGCGGGCCTTCATGCTGCTGACAAGGTTATTGCAGTGAGCAATCTCACTAAAAAGAGGGTTGTAGAATCTTATGGGGTCGATCCTGATAAGGTCTTCGTTGTTCATAATGCAGTGGATTTTGACACCAAGAAATTCAATAAATCAGAGCTCAAAGCTTCGGACGAGGATAAGGTCATACTATTCCTTGGCAGGATAACCATGCAGAAAGGTCCGGAGTATTTTCTCCAGGCTGCGAAGAAAGTGCTTGATTATTCTCCAGATTCTAATGTAAAATTCGTGTTTGCAGGCACAGGTGATATGGAAGGCAAGATGATTGAGCTGGCTGCTGAGCTTGGGATAAGTGACAAGGTCCATTTTGAAGGGTGGGTAACAGGCCCGGATATTGATAGATTATATAGTCTTGCGGACCTGTACGTGATGCCGTCCGTTTCAGAACCATTTGGTATAACTCCTCTTGAAGCGATGCGTAACAATACGCCTGTACTGATATCTAAGCAGTCAGGTGTTTCTGAAGTCGTCAATCATGCCATGAAGATAGATTTCTGGGATGTTGATGAGATGGCAGAGAAGATGCTCGCTGTCCTGCATTATACACCTTTGCAGTCGACATTGGCTGAAAATGGTTCGAAGGAGGTCAAGAAATTCAACTGGGACGAACCTGCTGCAAAATGTATTGATGTGTATGAATATGTGCTTGGTTCAGAGAATCAGGAGATGGATTCAGGGCATGTCACTGCTCCATTATGGGATTGATCATATAAACTAAAGAGAAAAAAGATAAGATGGGTGATTATGTGTCCAATGTGTGTTTTTATTTTCAGGTTCACCAGCCTTTCAGGATGAGGAAGTACAGGTTTCTTGACATCGGCAAATCCTCTCATTATTTTGATGCAGAGTTGAATAAGGAACTCTGCGAGAAAGTGGCGAAAGAGTGTTATCTCCCTGCCAATAAGATACTTCTTGAGAAGATCAAAGAGAGTGGCTATACTATGAAAGTAGCTTTTGGTGTGACAGGGGTCGCTTTGGAGCAGTTTGAGCAGTATGTGCCAAAAGTCATAGATTCTTTCAAAGAGCTTGCTGATACTGGTTGTGTCGAGTTTCTCGGAGAGACATACTATCATTCATTGAGCTCTTCTTTCTCAGAGTCTGAGTTTGATTTCCAGGTGGATCTACATAAGAAGAAGATTGAATCCTTGTTTGGTCAAGTACCAAAAGTATTCAGGAATACCGAGCTCATCTATGACAATGAGATCGCGAAGTTTGCGGAGAAAGCAGGTTTTGAGGGCATCCTGTCTGAAGGCGCTGATCATGTGCTTGGTTGGAGATCAGCTAACCATCTCTATAGACCCAAAGGCACTTCTGGCATATCACTCCTTTTGAAGAATTTCAAGTTGTCTGATGATATCGCTTTCAGATTTTCGGACAAGTCTTGGGCACAGTGGCCTCTGACCGCTGAGAAATATTCTGATTGGATTGCTTCTGTCGATGATGCAGAGACCATCAATATATTCATGGATTACGAGACCTTCGGTGAGCATCATGATGCTGAATCAGGCATCTTCAGTTTCCTGGCGGACCTGCCCGGGAAGCTTATGGAGAAGGACATCTCATTCATAACTCCTTCTGAAGCTGTGGCTGCTTTTGAACCAAAGATGG
The DNA here is from genome assembly GCA_046546115.1 of Candidatus Woesearchaeota archaeon. Lineage (GTDB taxonomy): Archaea > Nanobdellota > Nanobdellia > Woesearchaeales > CAZJJJ01 > CAZJJJ01. The sequence continues at coordinate 2,096 of JBKGYM010000048.1, read as the reverse complement.
AACTTGATGTTCCCAATCCTGTCTCGTGGGCTGATGCAGAAAGGGACATGAGCGCATGGCTTGGGAATAAGATGCAGGAGAGTGCTGCCTCTGAACTGTTCAAGATGGAACAAGCGATAAAGGCATCAGGCGACCAGGAATTGTTGCAGAAATGGAGACTGTTGAGCGCAAGCGACCACTTATATTATATGTCGACAAAAAAGGATATGGATGGTTTGATGCATAATTATTTCAGCCCTTATAACACTCCTTATGATTCTTTCATAAGCTATATGAATATACTTAAGGATATGACTGCTCGTCTTGGCGATTCTGCATTGCCTGATCAAGGACAAGCGATGCAGATACCTCAGGTAATGGAAAATAATTTAAATGCCAGAAGAGATTAAGAGAATATTGCCGAGAGACATGTGTCTATTGGCTCTAGGATGATATCATGGCTGCGCAATTATCTCCGGAAAATTATTTTCATGCATATGATGGCTCTGTCCTGAAAGGCTTAGATGATCTCAAGAGATTCCTTGAGAGGGTTGATGAGGATGTATTCCGAAGGCATGTGGATGGAACAAAGAATGATTTCTATAACTGGGTAAGAGATTGTATCCGTGAAGATATTGGAGAGGCAATCAAGGATTCTAAGACCCAGGATTCTATGTTGTCTGCGATACATGGTGCTGAGACAGAAAATTCTGGCCATGCTGGGCCGCATGATGGTGTATCAGGTGATACTCATGATGATTCTGGAGACTTCTTTTCGGGAAGTTCTGCGCTAAGTGCGCCAGCGTCGCATGCTGAGGCATCAGAGAGGAAAGCTAGCTCTCACTCGGACAATACTGCTAAAATGAAAGATGATACAATATCTACATTGGCTCAGGGGAATATCAAACAAGTCTCCGCAAGCACTGAGACGCGATCCAGCTCGAAGAAAAAGCCAGGTAAGACTGTTAAGAAGAATGCTAAAAGCAAAAACAAGTCACAGACAAAATCAAAGAGAGGGGTAGCAAAGACGTCCCACAAAGATTACAAAGAAGATTTCGATTATTCTTTCGACCTAGAATCAGAAAGGGAAGAGCTTGATAGGATCAGGGAAAGGATATCACGACTGAACAAGGAGATATCTTCATCTCAAGAAAATTCTTCAAAGCGTTCCGGTGTTGCCAGTGCCTTCTCTGACGAGAAGAAGGGTAGTTCTAAGAGAGGATCATCTCCCGGGAGATCTGGGTCATCAAAGACACGCAGAACCGATGTGAAGAAACGTGATGTCTCTTCTGGTAAGACGACGAAGAATCCCAAACAGAGTCAGAGTGAGATTTCTTCAAGTTCAGGACAGTCTTCATCACGCTCATCCAAGAAAGAGTCTAAGAGAAATAAGAAAGAGGAGAAGGATATAGCGCTCTCTTTTATCCAGCAGCCTAAAAAATCCAAGAGGGGTTCATTGCAGAAATCTGCCAAAGACAGCAGAAAGCATAATCTTAAGGTTGTGGATGAGAAGAATCTTGAGCATGAGATGAAGAACTTCTATGGCCAGAGCATAAATGAGACAAAAGAAGACAAGAAACGTAATCCTTTCTTCAAGAAGTTGATGGGAAAATTCACTCGCACTGAGAAGATTGTGAAGCAAGAGCTTCCCAATCTGCATGAGATGGAACGTGGCAAGAAGGCTGAAGAGACTTTCAATCCTTACATACAGATTGATCATCCATGGAATTACCATAATCATGGATTGCCTGATTTCATCAAAGGCCTTTTGATAGGCATGCTGATAGGCATGCTTTTCCTTGCGCTCTTCTTATGATTCTTCACCAATCTTGGGTGATGATCGTCCCTTCTTGATTTATTCTTTTTGCACAAGAATTATAAAAGCTACTGCTTGAAAGTATCTATGAAACTTACTTTTCATGGTTCTGCGGGGGAAGTCGGCAGGAGCTGTATAGAACTTTCTGTTGATGTGGAGGGTGGTGAAGAGAGATATCTTCTTGATGCTGGTTTCAAGGTGCATGGTGATAACCCTGAGCTTCCGAAGACAGTCTCTGAAATCTCAGATATAAAAGGCACATTGATAACTCATTCTCATATGGACCATATAGGAGCATTAC
>JBKGYM010000047.1:0-8184 GCA_046546115.1 Candidatus Woesearchaeota archaeon | reverse complement strand
AAACCACTGCCTTGCGATCCAATAGGATTATGCTTTGCATCCATAAAATCCAGTGGTCCAGCAGGTCCGAACGGTTCTGGATCGAAATCGAAACTATACAACCCAAAAACGCTATCAAGATAACCAGTGGCGTATTGGTCTATCGTTGCGTACATCCTATCGTCAGAAATAGTTGGTCTTACATCGCTTAGAATCTGCTCTAAGGCTTCAGACATATCGAACACCTCCAATGTTCACTTTGTGATGGGGAAGAACTTGAACTATAAATAATTTTGTCCGATTTTTCCGGAAAATTTTCAAGATTTATAAATAAGAAGAATGATTCATGATATTGTCATATGTCAAAGGTCTGACTCCTTTCTGCAGTAATTCTCCGTTTCTTTCATAAGATTCCACAAAGGACAAAGCATCTTTCTTGACTCTTGTGTTATCTTCATACCTATCCGCGATCTCCTTCTGTTGCATTGATTTCCTAAGATTGTAATCTATGGCTTCTTGAGTGATATTCTGATCCTGTAGCTGTTTCTTAGCGTTCTCTACAATACTACTATCACCCATAATAACTTCGCCAGAGAATAACGCTTCCGATGTAGGAACATCAAAAAGTCTTAATCGTTCCCTGAACTCTTTGTAAGACATATCTTTCATGTCAAGCCATGGCCAATATACTGTACTATCGCCCTTCTCTGACACAATAAAAAGATCAATATCGCTATAAGGTTCTCTCGAGCCATAAAGCATCCCAAAATGTATGTTCCCTGTATCCCTATGTAATTTGGTAATTATGCTCCTGACATCATCCTCATCATAATATTTAGGAAAACCCATCTGCGCCATCAAACCAAGTCTTGACAATTGGTCTTCAGCATCACACATCTTCTCATACAACCTGATGTATTCTTTGGGCATATTTCCCCTTTTAAGATCCCATGCCTTATTGTATCCAATCTCTTCAGACAGGAGTCCTTCAAGCCAGACTGCAAAACCTTCATAATTTCCTATATTTGCGGAGAAAAGTCCGTAGAACTGATCTCTTGGCACCTCATCAAACAGGAATTCTTCTTGCTCTTCCTTTCGCATCTCTGGAAGTTCTCTCCCTATCAAAGAATGTTCACAGAAGAGCCCATGACCATAGAGCTCATGGAAGATGTTAGGAGCAAGAAAATCACTGCCTGTGTTCACATAAGCAGAATAAGCAGATGGTATGTATAAGCCACTCGCTCTCGTGTCCAATCCGTTAGTCCTGCAGAATTCTTTCCAGTCATCTTCGGAGTATGGCTTAAGCTCAGAGCTAACGACGTCTATATTGAATTCCTCTCTTGTGAATCCAGAAGCATCTTCTAGCATTGATTCCAACGATTGTGCCATGATGACTAGTAGTGAAGCATTATTCTTAAGTTATATTTATTTTCCATACTGAAATCAAAAAATATAGATAATCTAATCGTGGTCATCAAGACTCTCATAATGATTGAAGAGCCTCTCTGAGCTTCCTGAACCTGCCTTCGGATAGACTCAGTATAGATTTATTGAGGATCTCATCTCGCAACCCTAAAGCCATCATCTTATCGACAGCAGCTTTCTTTGGGATCTTCTCTGAGGTCATCAGCGTATCACGCAAGGCGTTCTTCACCTTCTTATCACTCTGGAGGATCAACTCTCTCAGTATGTACTGTGTCCTATCCAATGCTCCAGTATCCTTCCTGATGAACTTCAGCAAGATAGAATCGACATGGGGCGGAGGATCGAAAGATGATCTGGATACAGGTTGGAGCTGCTCCATATCATAGAAACATGCGATCATCGCAGAAAGTCTATCCCCTGAAGAAATCTTTTCCGCGAATCTTTTCCCGACAAGAAGGACCATTGACTTGATGTCAATCCGCAGGACCTTTCTTATGAGCGGTTCCGAGATATAGTAAGGTATGTTAGCCACTATACGGTCAAACTCAAGATCATCTATGGCCTTGAGCGCATCATCAAAGATGAGCTCGGTGTTCTTGATGGTCTCAAGATGCCTGCGGAATGAAGGGTCCTTCTCAATGACGATGACCTTACTGCACAGCCCAGACAATCTTCGCGTCAAGAGACCCTTGCCTGCGCCAATCTCCAAGACAACGTCATCAGCATCGATATCAGCTTCAGAGATTATCCTGTCCAGGACACTCTTATCCGTCAAGAAATGCTGGCCCAGATGCTCATTCTTCACCATGAGCATAAGAATACTACAAGATATAAATTATTTTCCTAACACTTATTTTTCAAGGTGGACAGTCCTGGTAGGGAAAGCGAAACTAATACCCTCTTTCTCAAGACGCTCTTTCAGTTGCAGATTTATATCCTGCTGGATGTCCATATATTCAGCATAATCTGCACTATTGACATAATAGGCGACCTCATGGTCAAGACTGGAATCACCGAATGACTTGAAATGTACCCTGTCAAGATCAACTTTCTTCAGGCCTTCAAAAATTTCCTTGACGATCCCTGGTATCTTCCGCAGCTTCTTGGACGGGGTATCATAGGTCACACCGAAATGGAAATGTATCCTTCTTTTCTGCATCCTCTTATAATTATCGATCCTTGCAGCCGTCAAGTCCTGATTGGAGATGACAATCTCATTGCCCCAAAGGCTTTCAAGACGCGTGCTTCTTATCCCGATCTTCTTGATGGTTCCCATCTGGCTTCCCACAATGACAAAATCACCGACCTCGAATGGCTTGTCAAGATAGATGGATAATGCAGCAAAGAGATCATGGAAGATTGTCTGTAAAGCAAGTGCTGCCGCCAATCCACCAATGCTGAGACTTGCGACCAATGATGTGACATCTATTCCCATATTAGAGAGTATTGTGATTAACGCGATAGCCCAAAGCAGAGCCTTGATCATGATGCCCATCAGCCTTATGATCGAATCACTGCCACCTGGACGTCTTCGTATCACCTTCTGAGTCCCGAAATCAACAAAAGTCAATGCTGCCCTGACAAGGTAGAATACCATCATCACCATGAGCGCATAGTTCACAAAAGAAGCGATTGAAGGATCCAGGACCAGATACTGCAACGAGATGTAAAGTGAAACATAAAGATAGAAGTATTTGGTGAAGCATGCATCAATCTGCTCAATGAGGTCTTTGATATCCTTGTGTCCTTTTGGTATATACCCTTTCGACTTTCGCAGCAAAATCTTCTCTAGTATCCTCAGGGCAACATAAGAACCCACCAGGATCAGGGCAGCTACTCCCCAATCATATACTGTATTAGAGAGGAAAGAAACGTCCATCATCCAATCCAAGATAGCCACCATATCATCAACACGCTCCTACAAAGACTCAATAAATATTAAAACCTTTTCATCAATCCTTCTCAAACACATCCTTCCTGTCAAACTCAGCGAAACCCGGATCAAGAATCCTTTGATCATCACCAAGAGAATCTATCGCGGATGCGTCCTCATCATCAAGAGTGAAATCAAAGATCTCAAGGTTCTCTTGTATATGCTCTTTCGAGGAAGACTTAGGTATGACGACTACATCCCGGTCCAGAGCCCATCTCAAAGCAATCTGTGATTTTGTCTTATTATACTTCTCAGCCAATTCCTGAAATATATCATACTCTATGGATCTTCCTCTGCCCAATGGTGAATAAGCGGTCAGCATGATGTCCTTATCCTTACAGTATTCCTGGAGTTCTTTCTGGTATAATCCAGGATGGAATTCAACTTGATTGATGACAGGATGCACACCTATGCTCTTGGACAAAGAATAAGCTTTCTCTATATGAGCAGCAGTGAAATTACTGACACCGAAAGACTTTATCTTACCATCATCAATAAGCTTCTTCATCGCCTCAAGCACAGGCCGGAGCTCTTTCGAGCTGTCTGGCCAGTGTATCAGATAAAGATCCAGATAATCAGTCCCTAATCTCTCCAATGATGCTTCACACGCCTTCAATGCCTTCTCGAAGGAAAAATTGTCTATCCAGAGCTTTGACGTAAGGAAAATCTCTTCCCGGGGGATTGCAGCATCCTTCAACCCTCTGCCTACATCTGCCTCATTACCATAAGCTTCAGCAGTGTCTATGTGCCTATAGCCTTCCTTCAGAGCTGTGGCTACAGCCTCTCTACATGCATCACCAGTCATCTGCCAGGTACCCAAACCAAGCAGAGGAATTGTATTGCCATCAGATAATCTCATTGAATCCATTACATCACCTTCATAAGATTGATCAATTCCTTGAATATTTTCCCATCAGTTGCCCTTCCGCTACAATCTTCCCTTTCATGGCATCCTCAAGCTCTTCACGCGAAGCCCCCTGAACAAGACCTAGCTTCTCATCCAACGCATAGATTCTGAAGAAATACCTATGAGCACCAGCAGGTGGACAAGGACCACCATAACCTACTTTACCGAAGTCATTCTTCCCTTCCACACCCGGCGCAGAATTCTCATTAATCACAGATGAAGGTTCTATATCCCACATGATCCAATGTGTGAAAATACCAACTGGAGCATCCGGATCATCCATTATGAGCACCATAGACTGTACCTTTTCAGGCATATCATCAATCTTCAACACAGGATTCACATTCTCACCCTTGCAACCGAATCTGTCGGGTATGAAATCGCCATCCTTGAATTCATCGCTAGTTATAGTAAGTTCTTCCATAATAAACACCTTCAGATCTCCACACATGTCCTGCCGTTCCAGCACATACCTTCTCCACAGTCACAACCATATGTCATAGCCTGTCCACAGACAGAGTTCTCATCCCGTGCAGCTTCACACTTATCAACGCATGTGTTCGTGAATTCACGCCATTCACCGTCTTCCTCTTCACAGATTGATGCTAACTCCTCCTCCACCTCTGCAGGGTCTGTGACATCTTCTGGCACCCCAAAATCGTCTTCCTCTGAAACATCTTGTGTCTCACAAGCCTGCAAGAGCACCATGACAGCAAAGACAAAAACAATCATATGAATCATCCTTATCATATTGTGACCACCCAGAGAGATATGTATTGAGCATGTTATTTAAGTTTTTCTAAGTGGACAAGAGTTATAAATCACACTTCACTCCAAGAATACATGAGCAATGAGAGCGAGATATTCAAAGGGATCAGAAAAGATATCTTCAAAGAGATCCAGTCACATGGCAAGATAAGCTTCAACAGGCTGAAAGACAAGCTCGGACTGAGAGGTAATGAGCTCTCCTACCACATCAGATTATTGCTGGAATCCGGGATGATTACACGAGATGACGGATACTCGCTCACGGAAAAGGGTAAGCTGTCATATCCTCTTCTTCCAGTCAACACCGGCGAAGAGAAGCCCATCTTCGTCGTCTGCGCTGTAGCTCTCTTGAAAGATGATATGATTTTATTGCAGAAGAAACCAAGAGAACCAGAGAAAGATTCATTGATACTTTTCGGAGGCAAGATTTTGGAAGGTACCAGTATAGACGAATCTGTGAAAATATATGTCAAGGAACAAGCTGGCTGCGACATCTCTGATATCAGACTTAGATGTGTGAATGAGTTCATGCGAAAGGGTGAGGGAGGAGTTTTCCATGATGTAGTATTCTTCTACACTGCAACACCCATCAGTGATATGAAAGAATCCCTGATAAGAGCAAAACTGGATGAGTTAGATGATGAGAAGCTATTCGGGGACAACCGATTTCTCATAAGAAAGATGTTATGGAACAAGGAACCCAGGTTCACAAGAGATATACAGGTCAAAAACATTTGACTTTCTAATATTTAAATATAAGATGATTTCTCGTTCCTGGTGGTAATATGAGTGATGGTATAGAGAGAAAACTAGAGAATCATAAGAAGGTTGTTGCGACATTATGCTATATAGAGAACGAGTATGATGAGATCCTGATGCTCCACAGGAACAAGAAAGAGAATGATATGCACGCAGGTAAATACAATGGCTTGGGCGGAAAGTCTGAGAAAGGCGAGGACCCCTACACATGCATCGTGCGAGAAGTGAAGGAAGAAGCAGGCATAACCATAGAACCTAAGTATTTCGCGAACCTGACCTTCGACAACTTCATGCCAGGAATAGACTGGGAAGTGCATCTCTTCAAAGCCACTGGATATAAGGGCAGCATACAGGAATGCCCAGAAGGAGATCTTGTCTGGGTTAAGAAGGATGATCTCCTTGAGCAGAATCTCTGGGAAGGTGATAAGATTTTCCTCGAGTATCTTGACTCAGATAGGTTCTTCATAGGCAGGTTCAGGTATGATGACGGGAAAGTTTCTGATCATCAATTACATTTCATGCACTACATGGAATGAAGGAAGATTTATAAAAAGACAGCTCCCACGATTACAGAAATATGTGGGGGTAGCAAAGTCTGGTCAAATGCGCAGGACTTAAGTGCCCTGAAAGCTAAGAGATCCTGTCCCTTAGTGGGTTCGTGGGTTCGAATCCCATCCCCCACATTCATTTCTTTCATGGGTGTCATGGTTTTTACCAGATTTTTATCAAAAATCTGATTCCATCCCCTAATTCATAGTGGGCTTAAGCAGAGCGAAACATAAATCTCTATTATATGTACCATCTAGAAGATTTCATCCCAAATGATTGCAATATACTAAAAGCAAACTATTTTAAAAATACTCTTGTGACTCAAATACAGGTAAATGATGATGAATTATAGAGAATTAGGAAAAACAGGGATCAAAGTCAGCGAGATTGGCTTCGGAGCATGGGCAATCGGAGGCGCCTGGGGAAACGTCCACGACGATGAATCCAAGAAAGCACTCAATCTTGCAGTCAAGAATGGAATCACATTCTTCGATACAGCCGATGTATATGGTGATGGGCATAGCGAAGAGCTTATCGCAGAACTGAAGAAAGAACAAGAAGACATAAAGATCGCGACGAAAGCTGGACGAAGATTATCACCACATGCTACAGAAGGATACACGAGAGAAAACCTGAATGCTTTTATCGACAGGAGTAGAGAAAAGCTAGATATGAAGACACTCAATCTTGTGCAACTACATTGCCCACCAACAGACGTTTACTATACGCCCGAAGTCTTCTCATACATGGATGAGATGATGAATGAAGAAAAGATAAAGCACTATGGCGTAAGCGTAGAAAAAGTTGAAGAGGGTTTGAAAGCGATAGAATATCCTAATGTGAAAACAGTGCAGATTGTCTTTAATATGTTTAGGCAACGTCCAATGGAACTATTCTTCAAGGAATGCAAAAAACGTAACGTGGGAATTATTGTTCGTGTTCCGCTAGCAAGCGGACTTCTGACAGGAAAGATGTCGAAAGGAGTGACATTTGATAAGAATGACCACAGAAACTTCAACAGAGAAGGGAAAGCATTCGATAGAGGCGAGACATTCGCCGGGGTTGATTTTGAAAAAGGGATTGACGCTGTAGAAGAGCTTAAAGCGATCATGCCAAAAGATTATACAATGGCCCAATTCGCACTACGTTGGATTCTTGACTTCCCCGCTGTCAGTACTGTCATCGCAGGAGCAAGGAACGAGCAACAGGTACTTGATAACGCAAAGGCTTCCGAGCTTCCTCCATTATCTGATGATCTGCATGCACAGGTGACTAATATCTATGAGAAATACATCAAAGATGATGTGCATCATAGATGGTAGTCACACTAAAAAGTTAGAGAGCGATATACGATTAATTGAATTTCGACTCTTTGATAAGACTTTTACATTGATTTATAGCTTGTCTGTAAATATCAAAGTCAATATCTCTCCTTTTCAGGTTGATCAATTCTTGTAATCTTAACCCAGAAGAATAGAGAAATTTTATTATCAGCTTATGCTTAGGATTGTTTGTATTATCAATCATCTTCATGATCTGTTCTTTTGACAATACTTCAGGCAATTGTTTTTCTTTCTTCTTTATAGGGACATCTTCAGTAGTGAATGGTCTCTTCAAGATCAGTGAGAAGAAGAATCTTAGAGATGCATATTGCAATCTCATAGGGTTTATGGAAAGCTCTAGTGAGAGAAGATAATACTTAACAGCTTCATGGTCGAGATTAAGCGAACACTTTTTGACAAAGAAGAGGAATCTTTTGATATTATAAGAATGTGCAGAGATTGTTCGTCTGCTATATCCCTTGAGCTTGCATATGTTTTCTACTTCTCGTAGATATTTATTGATTGTCTCATCTGTATAATCC
>JBKGYM010000046.1:0-8214 GCA_046546115.1 Candidatus Woesearchaeota archaeon | reverse complement strand
TAGCAGAAGATTTCTTTGCGGGACTCTTCTTTGCTGCAGGCTTCTTCGCTGAAGAGGACTTTGCTGAAGAACTCGTGACTGAGCTCTTCTTGGCAGGTGCCTTCTTAGCAGAAGATTTCTTTGCGGGACTCTTCTTTGCTGCAGGCTTCTTCGCTGAAGACTTCTTGCTGCCTGATCTCTTTGTCGTGATACCTGTATCTACATTTGAAAGCTGCTCCGAAAGTCTCTTCTCGAGTGATTCAGCTTTCCTGACCCTTTCCTTCTGAGCAGTAACATCCTTTTCAGCTTGGCGGACCTTGTTCCTGACCTTCTGCAGCATCTCTTTGACTCTTGATTCAGTCCTTGTCTTCTGCTGTTTGGCTCTGTTTGCAGCTCTTTCTGCGACCTGGAGCTTTCGCTTCTGCTCTCTTGTCTCAGTCTTGGCCTTGTTGACCCTGTCACGCAGATTGGAGATGGCCCTTAACACCTGTTGTCTCTTCTCTGCAACCTTCTTCTCAGCAGAAGTTATATGCCTTGTAGCTGACTTTGAAGATGTGCGCGCGTTGTTAAGCTTCTTCCACTCATCAGCAAGCCGTTTCCTTTCTTGCTCAATCTTCTTCCTTGCCTCATCAGCCTCTTGCTTGGCTTTGGTCACACCTTTCTTCGCAGACTTCACTTTACCTTTCATCTGTTTTATCCGTTCAGCAGAAGATTTCTTGGTGTTCTTAGTTGCCGCAACACTGGAAGAAACTGCCTTCGCTGGACTTTTCGAACTTTTTTTCGCATCGACCATAATAAACTACCCTCTTTTTTTTGAAATATAAATTGCAGAATGTTTTATGGAAAACTGATATTTAAAATTATGCATTAGAGAACATAGGAAACAAAGAATCAATCGTCTCTCCCTGATATATCAGGCCTAAGTCTTACAGCATCCCTCAGATAGACGTGATTGATATCTTTCTGGGTTCTTTCTGTCTCATGATCCATCAAGATGCGTATACACTTTCCAAGTGAACCACTGACATCTATCTCTTGAGTACAAAAAAGTGCAACATGACGCATTCCTAATTCTCTTGCAGCTCTTGCAGGAAACACCGCATCAAGATCAGGCGTCATAGAGAAGATTATAGAAGAAATATTCTCTTCAGATATATTATTACGGACAAGCATCATATTCAAGAGTTCTTTCGTTGCTGAGAGTATCTCTGCCTCAGAATTAGATACAACAGTGATTGCACCACGGACTCCTCTGATCATACAAACAGAAAAAGGAAATAAAATAAAAAACTATCCAATAAAAAAAGAGCCAAAGTTAATACTTTGGACTCTTGCTTGCCTTGAACTTGAGGCTCTTTCGAGCAGGTATCTTTATCTTTTCGCCAGTTCTTGGATTCACACCTGATCTTGCTTTCTGTTCAACCATCTTGAACGTGCCGAAACCAACCAACTGTACGGACTCTTTCTTTGCCCCTTTGAGTACTGTCTTCACAAAAGAATCAAGCGCCCTTGTTGCATCTGCCTTTGAAATACCAGCATCTTTTGCCATACTTTCTACAATTTCTGTCTTATTCATTAAATCACCCACCAATATTAATTGATAATAAGAAACAGATTGATTGCTATATAAATGTTTTGGAAATAAACAAGGAAAGTCGCATAAAAACTGAGAAAATCACTCGCCAGTGGAACCCAGACCGCCATTCCTCCCTTTCATCTGACTGTCATGGTCCGCAAGAAGAATCTTCTGGAATATGCCCTGGATCATCTTTGCCCCTTTTGGTATCTCCACATCTTTATCTGAGAAATTATACAATGAACACAGGATCTCACCCTCATTATCAGGATTATCATAATAGTCAGAATCAATGATGCCGACAGTGTTCTTGAGCATCAGGCCTTTCTTTATCCCCTGACTACTTCTAGGATATACGAACAATGCCTCATCCTTCTCCATGTATGCTTTGATTCCTGTCCTGACCAATATTTCACTTTTGGCAGGGACTTCTATCCTGTAAGGAGCAAAGAAATCATAACCTGCACTGCCAGAAGTAGAACGTTCAGGAAGCCTTATCTCCTCATCATATGCTACCCTCGAAACCTTCTCGAAACCTCTCATAGCAATCACAACAAAGACCTCATATAAAAATTATCACTATTGTATACGGGTAGTAGCTGCCTTGCCTATACGATTCATAAGACCAAGACCTATACCATCTTTATCTACAGCTACAACAATAATCTTATCCATCCCCTGGGTATCTGCTTCCCTGAAACATGCAAAAACGCTCTTTGCCATCTCAGCCGCATCAGAAAAGCTGATATGCCTTACTGTCTCAGGGATTGTCAGCCCGATATCATCCAACGAAAGGAGCAAGATCTTATTACCACTCTTCTCTTCTTCCTCCAGGAAACCTTCAAGTTTACCTATATCTTCGACAAGGATGACTTCCGCATCAGGGGAATAATGCTTATACTTCATGCCGGGAGACTCTGGCGCATCTACCTTATCTCCCGGATTGCTCACAGATGTATGTATATCTATGTGTCCTATACTGTCTTCAAGCTCTTCAAGAGGCACACCACCAGGGCGGAGAAGCATGGGTCTATCACCAATCAGGCTGATTATCGTTGATTCTATCCCTGTGTCGCATGGGCCAGAGGAGATGATCAGGGGTATCCTTGCCTTCATGTCTGAGAAGACCGCTTCAGCAGTGGTCGGACTGGGCCTGCTAAAAAGATTGGCGGATGGTGCAGCGATAGGGACTCCTGCTTCACGGACTATCTCCCTGAAAACAGGATGTGATGGCATCCGGACGCCCACTGTATCCTTTCCGGCTGTGACGATGCTAGGCACTTTCTTTGATCTTGGAAGGACTATCGTCAAAGGACCTGGCCAGAAATCTGCCATGAGTTTCTTAGCATCATCAGGGACATACGATACGATCTCATCAAGAACTTCCATATCAGCGATATGCACGATGAGGGGATTATCAGAAGGTCTTCCTTTTGCCTCATATATCCTTTTGACCGCAACTGCATCGAAGGTATTAGCGCCAAGACCATAGACTGTCTCAGTCGGAAGTCCGACAACCTCTCCTCTTCTTATATATGTGGCCGCATCAACGACCTTCTCTTGTGATATGTCCTGGGGGTCTATCTCAATGACTCTTGTCTCCATCTTATTCAACCAACCATGCATACCCTTTCTCCTCTAGATTATGCGCAAGTTCCTTGCCGCCTTCCCTGACAATCTTGCCATCCATCATGATGAAGACCTTATCAGGTTCAATGTATTCAAGAATACGCTTATAATGTGTGATGAGAAGAAGACTTTTTCTCTCGTCCATGAATCTGCGGATACCATTCGACACAATCCTGAGAGCATCTATGTCAAGCCCAGAATCTGTCTCATCAAGGACTGCGACTTTTGGATCAAGCATCGCCATCTGAAGGATCTCTGATCGTTTCTTCTCACCACCAGAAAAGCCTTCATTGAGATATCTTGTGAGGAACTTCCTATCTATGCCGAGAAGATCCATCTTCTCATCCAGAAGCTTCTTGAATTCAAGCATTGATGGCTTTTCACCTCTGACGTTCTCCACCGCAGACATGAGGAAATTCGTCACCGTAACACCCGAGACCTCCAAAGGGTACTGGAATGAGAGGAAAAGCCCTCTCTTGGCCTTCTCGTCAGGAGTGATCCCTGTGATATCTTCTCCATCCAGAAGTATCTGCCCAGATGTGATGACATACTTCGGATGACCCATCAGAGTATTCGCAAGAGTGCTCTTACCCGAACCATTGGGCCCCATGAGCGCGTTTATCTTTCCTGTCTCCAAAGAGAGATTCAAGCCTTTGATTATCTCCTTTTCCTCAACTTCAACTTTCAGATCCTTAACTTCCAATAACACTGAAACCACCTTCCTCAAACAAAATCATGAACCGAATAACTCCATAGAGGCTTTGAGTGCCCTGATGAAATGATCAACATCTTCTTTCGTATTATAGATATAGAAACTTGCCCTGGCCGTACCTTCTATACCCAATGTCTTCATCAAGGGCATTGTGCAATGATGGCCAACCCTGATGCACACACCTCTATCACTCAGATACTGTGCCATGTCATGATGATGAAGACCATCCACAGTGAACGATACAATCGATGACCTACTGCCTGACAATGTCCTGTATACCTTAACCTTCTCCATCTCTCTAAGCTTCTTTTCAGTATAGTCCGCCAATGTGCTCCCCCAGGATTCTATATCCTTCATGCCTATTGATTCCAAGTAATCTATCGCGGCCATCAGACCGACGGCTCCTGCCACATTAGGGGTGCCTGCTTCAAACTTCATGGGCAAGACATTCCAGCTTGTCTCTTCCTTCGAGACGTCACGGATCATATCGCCACCATAGAGGAATGGGGTCATCCACTCAAGCAGATGTCTCTTGCCATAAAGGACACCAATCCCCATGGGACCTAACATCTTATGTGCAGAGAACGCCAGGAAATCACAGTCCATGCACTTCACATCCAAGGGCATGTGCGGAGCGCTCTGCGCAGCATCCACAACTGTATATGCATCGTTCTTTTGAGCCAAAGAGATAAGTTCTGCCACCGGGTTGACAGTGCCAAGAGAGTTTGACACATGAGTGAACGCGACTATAGCAGTCTTCTTGTTGATCAGTTTCGCTGCTGCATCCATATCAAGAGCAAGATCATCATTGACTGGTATGAAACGCAGCCTGAAGCCTCTTCTTTTCGCGATCTGTTGCCATGGCACAAGATTAGAATGATGCTCCATCTCTGTGAGCACAATCTCATCTTTTGTATTATCAGCATCCTCTTCAGACAATAGCTCAAGCAATGAGTTCGCGACAAGATTGAGAGACTCGGTGGTGTTCCGTGTATATATTATCTCTTCAGTCTCCGCATTGAGGAATCTGCTGACCTTGACCTTTGAATCATGATACATCTTCCCTGAACGTTCGCTCAGGTCGTAGATACCTCGATGGATATTTGAATTATGCCTCTCATAGTACTCAGAGATCGCTCTTATGACCTGCATGGGCTTCTGTGATGTGGCACCATTATCAAGATAAGTGAAATCAGTCATGCCTGAGTGAGTGAAGATCGGGAAATCATCTCTCAACCTTTTTGCTTTTTCTTCATCAAGACTCATCGTATGACAACCTCTCCATCCTTATCATCGTTTTGCCTCCTTGAGAACATCTCCTCTATCTTCCTGTCAGTAGAATATTTTATATCCTCATCGCCGATCTTTTCGAGCATCTCATCAAAGAACCCTTTTATTATCATCTGCTCTGCCTCGCTCCTTGAGAGCCCTCTGCTCATCAGATAGAACAGCTGTTCTGTGTCAATCTGGGTGATTGCAGAACCATGACTGCACTTCACATCATTATTATGAATCTCAAGATCAGGAATGGCATCCGCTTCCGCGGAATCAGATACAAGCAAAGCCTTCTGTGTCTCATATCCTGCTGATCTGAACGCCTGCTGACCAATACGGATCTTGCCTGTGTTGAGGGACTTGGCATAATCAGAGATCACTGCTTTGGTGGATATGTCTGAATGCGTATCCTGTGCATTATGCCTTGATTCAGCATGGATGTTATGCTTCCTCTCAAATGTGACAAGATCCAATACTTTCAATTCAGAATCCGCGCCTTCACCATCGAGCTCAGAGAATATATCCGCTTTAGCATAATCTGCGCCCATGCAGATCATTGATGCCTCTAGTGTGGAAGAATCAGACAAGTGGTATCTTCTCTTCTCCAATGTAACAGTCTCCATGGACAGATCCTGTATATCAATCAGATCCATCCTGGCTTTTGGGTCCAGCAGCAGATCTATCCTGGTACTGATGAAGGGACAAGCATCAGATGATCGCCTCTTCATTATAATCTTAGAAAAAGAACCTCGACCTGCTTTTATGAATATCGAAGAGAACAATGCATCGTCACCAGCATCTATCTCTATCACTACTGGACGTGTGCTTCGATGATCATCTGGTATCTCTACTGTGAGGACATCATTCATGAACGTAGTGTGCAACTGATCTTTCTGGTCCTCTTGATTATCGGAAAATGGCTTGATGAATCTTGAGAAGATATCATCGGATACCCCTTTTCGTATCACAATATCTTCATCAGAATCTGTCCTCACGGTACAATCAGGCCCATTCTTGATCTCCTTGATATCAATATCCGGCACAGGGAGATGCACAAGAGAACTATACCTGTAAGAAGGAAATCTGAAACCATCAGATATAGAATCATACGAAGCCTTCCTCAAGGACCTCATCTCTTCAGGCTCATCCAAACTCTCGAAAAAGCCTTTGTATTGTCGTATATCCAAACCCATCGTATCCCCTTTGTGCTTTTCTCTCTATAGTTGTCTCAACCCAATGACCCCTCCAGTTCAAGCTCTATGAGCTTGTTCAACTCCATCGCATACTCCAGAGGGAGCTCTTTCACAACCGGTTCGATGAATCCAGAGACAATCATCTGGAGCGCTGTCTTCTCATCAAGCCCCCTAGACATCAGATAGAAGATCTGGTCTTCGCTGATCTTGCCGACAGTCGCTTCGTGCGCCACATCAGCGCTTCTCTCCCTGACATTCATGATGGGGTATGTGTTTGACTGTGATCTATCATCCATCATCAGAGCGTCGCATGTGACGCTTGATCTTGCATTCTTCGCGCCAGGAGCTATGCTGAGAAGGCCCCTATATGTGGCGATGCCTCCATCCCTGCTTATGGACTTGGATGTTATGGTAGAGCTTGTCTCCTTGCCGAGATGTATCGCTTTTGAACCGACATCCTGATTCTGTCCCTTGTTCGCGAACGCGATACTGATGGAATCTGAACTTGACCTGTCTCCTCTTAGGATCGAGCATGGATAGAGCATTGTTGTTCCTGAGCCAAGGTTTCCACCGACCCATTCCATGACTGAATCCTCATGCACAGAAGCGACTTTCGTATTCAGGTTATAAGTGTTCTTGCTCCAGTTTTCTATGCTCGTATACCTGGCTCTTGCCCCTTTCTTGACAATCACCTCGACACAACCTGCATGGATTGAACTGGCATTGTATTGCGGAGCTGAACAGCCCTCTATATAATGACACTCAGCTCCTTCATCCAATATGATCAGGGTATGCTCAAACTGCCCTCCTTTCCTGGCATTCATCCGGAAATACGCCTGGAGCGGTTTGTCAAGCTTCACGCCTTTAGGGACATAAACAAAGCTTCCACTGCTCCATACGGCTGTATGCAAAGCCACAAACTTATGAAGCGAAGGGGGGACGCACTCTGTCATGAAATGGTCCTTCACAAGATCAGGATGCTCCTGTAGTGCCACATCCATGTCCAGGAAAAGGACACCCTTATCCTCCCACTCTTTCTTTATATTATGATATATCATGTCAGAATCATATTGTGCACCGACACCACCAAGAGCAGATTTCTCTGCTTCAGGGATACCAAGGCGATCGTATGTCTTGCGGATGGACTCAGGAACCTCTTCCCATGACTTCGCATTCTTCTTGGCGTCAGGACGTACATAATAGTAGATATCATCAAGATTCAATCCTGAGAGATCTGGGCCAAAATGGGGCATGGGCATCGCAAGGAACTTCCTGTATGCCTCAAGACGCTTCTGGAGCATCCATTGCGGCTCTTTCTTCTGTCGAGAAATCTCTCGCACGAGCTCTTCAGTAAGACCCTCTGGTGCCTTATAAGAGAAAGTCTCCTTATCAGCATAATCATACCTAGTCCTGTCTATCTCAAAAACATCCATATCTAACGACTCTTCTGACAAAATAACACCCTATATTCACTCATCTCTCATCGGAAAAACACAGACAAAGCACTAAACCCCTTCATTGATGCTCTCTCTTCTCTTTGACGACAAAGTATGGTGCTCATCACAGACACCGCAATATTTCTCTGCATGCTTATCAAGAAGATCATACATGGCAAAGATGAACTCTGTGTTCAGATGATAGAACCGTTCCCTGCCCTTCTTCTGGACCTTGACAATATTACAATCTGCGAGCTTCCTCAAACTGTGCGAGACCGCACTCTGCTCTCTTTGCGTCCTCTGAGTGATGTTCTTCACATTCAAAGGGCCTTCTTCAAGAAGCTCCACAATCTCGATATTCATCTTGTTCGCCAAGTTCATGAAAAATTTATTATATTTCGCGCATCTCATCTT
>JBKGYM010000045.1:0-8378 GCA_046546115.1 Candidatus Woesearchaeota archaeon | reverse complement strand
TATTTCAAAAAAATCACTAGGGGTTTGGTGTCAATCTCCGTTTAAATATATTTGATCAATCTCTTGCGCAAGCCCTTCTTCATAAAGATAATATTGCAGCATCCTGCATTCTATGTTGGTTGTGCAGATAAGGTTGGAATTTATCAAATCTTCTTGAGATATATTAAAATAATATTTTTCAGCATCTTTTTCAAATTCTTCGGGAATAATGGTCACATCTCTGTCGAAATCCTGATACTCATATGCTCCTCCACTTCTAAATTCGAGATAAACATCTTTTCGATCATAGTCCCTTTTCGGATATTCATTTATTATTATTGCATTTTCATCACTGATTTTCTTGAGTTTATCCGAATCAAGTAATTCAGCATTCTGGATTTTTCTGAAACTAAAACTATGGGCATCAAACCCGTATGTCCTTAGCACAGCGGCTATGTCTCTGCCAGTTGAACCACCATGACAAAAGACAAGTATTGTTTTATTCTTGTACTCGCTAAAGACATCAGCAGGGATCTCTCCAGAGATTAATTCATATGCAAGTTCTCTTCCCACATATTCATCAAATTCAAAGTTAATTATTTTCTCTTCAGACTGCTCATTAATTCTGAAGGTCGAAAATAGAGCATAATTTTCTGTTAACTCATCACGGTTTATATTATTGATATTTATTTGTATATCACTTATCCCCAAGATAATTTCATGGTTGAATATTTGTCTGGTCAGAAAATCAAAGCACGATGTTTCGTCATATCCATCACAATCTGTATCATAATTGTGTAGCGATTCGTTAACACATCGCGAATCATAACATACAGTGGTTGCATTTTGGGTGTTTTTTAGTATAAGTTCTAGTTGCTTCTGCAAGATCTCTTTGTCTTCTGTAAAATTGAATGTCATCTCCTTAATTCTCGGTTGGCTGCTTTCGTCCAGAACGAATTTTATGATGGACTGATCTTGATTAGAGCTCTGATTTTTTTTGTTCGTAGATTCAGAAGATGGAACATTCAGATTTGATAGAGTGGAATATTCTAGGTGGATTAGTAAAGTTATTGATAGAATTGCACCGACTGCCACACCTATGAAAATAAATTTTCTAAGATCTGATTGTGTTTTAATGATTCTCCAGGTTGATAAGAGGATGCTTCCTAATGCTACCAACAAGAAAACAAACAGATTTGACAATGTGCTTCCCAATATCTGTAAAGACCCTGGCACAAAGAATGCATCAACCTGTTTCACGAAAAGGATGGAAAAAAGGAATGAAAAAAAGAGAATTTTTTTTCTGATCATATGGTTTTGGTGAGATGTGGATTTATATTTTTTTCCACATTGTTGTCTCTTTGCCGTTCTCTTCCTTGATCTCTTTCGGATATTGAGATAACATCTTCTTGATCGCTCTGTACTTGGTCTTCTCGGAGTCATCCAGGATGAGATACCCGCCTTCTTTGATCTTTTTCAGGGCTGCTCTGACGCATCTTTCGCGATAGATGCCATCAACAATGACAATATCAAAATTTCTTTCGTATCCGAGTATGCTCTCAGGAGATTCTTCTGGATGCACGAGCCTGTACTCTGCGCTCTTTATCTCTGGTCTGATCCTCTCATACCATCTTATATCATGCTCTATGCTGACCAGCTCTGCTCTATCCTGTAGGTAGATCGTTGAATGTCCGGAACCGTACTCAAATATCCTTTTTCTTTCTCTGAGCTCATGCTCCAGCCATTCCATGAATGCACTTGTCCACCACGGTGTATCATGCATGATGATACGGGAATCTTCCATGATTTATAAGATTTGGATGTCCTCATGGAACAAATTTATAATATCTGGTCCTATTCTGCTTGATGATATGGTAAAGAAGATGAAGATAATGATTGTCACTGATGTCTTTCCTCCCAGGTGCACTGGTGCAGGTTGGAGCACGTATCATCTATGCAGGTCATTGCGTGCCCGTGGTCATGATGTGGTTGTCTTGATGCCGGGCAAGCCAGGCAAGAGGAGATATGACAGGTTCGAGATCCATCAGTATGGCCATCCTATCTTCAGGGAGCTTAACTACAAAGCGCTCAGAAAAGGCATTGAAGACATCGCTGCTCGGATGCGGCCTGATGCGATACATGCTCAGCACATGGTGAGCTGCCGGGCTCTTGCTGGTGCTTCCGTGAAAGGATCCAGGAAGTTATGTACTGTGAGGGATTACTGGCCAAGTTTCTATGACGGGACGATGTTCAATTTCTCGAGGAAGAAGAATTATACTACGCGGAATGGTTATCTTGCGACGATGCATTCCATCTTTGTCAAGAATGGTCTCCTTATGAAACTGCTCTCGCCCCTTGCGGCAGCATACATGAAGTGGAGGACGTCGCATGCCCTGTCATCACTGCGTAAGATGGACCGGGTCCTATGCGTGAGCAATTTTGTCAGGCTCATGACACCTGTTAAGCCCGAGAAGAAGGCTGTGGTCGTGAACATGGTCGATGTTGAGAAGAACGATAAGTTCCGCAAGAAGGAGTTCACTGGTGATATTGTCTTCGCAGGCAACTTCAACCATGCCAAAGGAGCGCTTGAGGCTGCAGAGGTTGTAGGCAGCCTTCCGTTCAGTGTATACAGGAGAGCTGTTTTCATAGGTGATGGGCCGCTCCTGAAACGGATGAAGCGGGTGGCTGGGAGCAAGGCAACCTTCCCTGGACGTGTCGATAATGAAGAGGTACTGGAGGCCATGGCAGGTTCTCTTGTCTTGCTTCCTGCGCATTGGGATGAGCCCCTGAGCAGGACAATACTTGAAGCATTGTCTGTCGGAGCATGTGTGGTCGCATCACCCACTGGAGGGACAGGGGATATCATAAAGGATGGCAGCAATGGGTCACTCTGCATGCCTAAATCTGATGTATTGCGTGCCGAAATCTTGCGTGTGTTGAAGTACGATAAAGAATATTACATGCATAAGGCATTAGAATCTGCGAAAAAGTTTGACAGGAACGAGCTCATACATAGGTACGAGAAGCTTTATTCTCAGTGATCATCCCTGCTTCTGTGGTTTTTTCACTGGTGTGTAGGTGAACTCATTCCCATCATAACCAATCTTTATCTTGTCAGCGTCCCTGAATTCGGGATCTGATTCCATACGTCTTAATACCGGCATGAAGACATTCCTCTCGTATACTTTCTGGAGTTCTCTTACACCTGTCTCTTGGTCAAGCCCTCTATCAAGTATCTCTTCGTATGCTGCCTTCATCAATGGAAGTTTCGCATACGGGAAGCGTTCCTTGGTCTGCTCAACATATGTGTCAAGAATCTTTGCTGCTTCTTCCCTGCCTAATGAGTCGAACATCACGAAATCATCCATCCTTGACCGTATCTCTCTGGGAAAGCTCTGCTTGACAAGCTCCATCATCCTGTGCTTCTCTCTCTCATAATCTGTGCTATACTCTTCTGAATTGAAGCCGATGCTCCTTCCATGTGCTGCACTCTCTGGATTATTACCAAGGTTACTCGTCATGAAGAGTATCCCATTGAAATAATATTCCTCACCATTGGGCGCGGAAAGAAGCCCAGTGTCCATGAGGTTTGTGAGATTCCTGTAGATCTCGTTGTGGAGTTTGTCCGCTTCATCGATGAGGACGATTGATGATGGGCTTTCCCTCACGAATCTTGTGAGCGTCCCGCCATTCTCATTATATCCGATGTAGCCGGATGGTGCCCCGAAGAGATTAGACACTGTGTGTTCATGTTTGTATTCGGACCCCGGAATGATGAGTGACGGCACATCCAATATCTCTGACAATGATTTCACGAATGTTGTTTTCCCAACGCCAGATGGTCCCATAAGATAAAGATTAGTGACACTTTCAGGGTCAAGCGAGGCGTCATACTTAAGGAGAAGCATCCAGTCCATGATGTCATCGATCGCTTTCTCTTGGCCGATCACTCTCTCGTTGAGCTTATCCTTCATGTCAGCAAAGTCATGCTCTGCGATGATGTCTGTAAGCGGCCGGTCTTCTTTCTCCTGGTCGCCTGTCGTGTTCTCCTGTGGTTCATCTTTTGGCTCTTTCTTCTTTTGTGGATCGTCATCAGGAGTGCCAGACAAGGTATCTATCTTGCCCTTGAATCCTTTTGTTATTGTTGCATACATATTCTCATATCTGAGGTCTGGCATAAGCCTTATCGCGTGGTGATAGAGGGATGATACCTGCTTGTATGAGACCCTGGATTCACCGCTGAATTCTGGGAAGCACCATTGGACGACTTTTGGTATATATTCTGGCTGTTCATAAACTTCTCTTACTTTCAGGTCATTCATGAAATGAGCAAGAATCTCTCTTCTGGAGAATTTCCTTATCGTTGTGTCTATCTTTCCATTGTGTGTATCTATCCTTGTCTCAAGATTCTGCATATTGCCTCACCATAACACTATCTTTCGGTGGTGACCTCTTTTCTTATAAACATTTCTTAATTTCGCTTCATATATTTTATATATTCCGCTTCATTACCTTTTGGATATGAATACGTTAGAGAAGACTCTTGCACATGTTGTCAGAGAGGATCTTGCAAGATATAAGGATCATGTCAATGGTTGCTCTAAAGATGCATTATATGAGCAGGGCGTGTCACATCTTGATGAGGGAAATCTCTATAAGGCGAAGGTAGCTTTTGAGATGCTCCTGAAAGAGGAGGGTCCTGATTCTCTTCCTGGCTTGGTTGTCCCATTGATATCTTCGGAGATGGACTTGGATCGTTATGGTGACAGGCATGATATTGTGGAAAAGAGTGCTGAGCTCTCCATATATGCAATGACAGAATCCACTGATATGTACAGCAAGCATGATATCTCTCTCGATGAACTTCTCCTTGTGGAGAGGATGGTCGATCGGGTCTCGGAGACATTACGCGAGTCCCGACTCAGGTCACGCGATGAATATAATAAGTTCTATCTGAGATTCAAGAATTACGTCATCGACAATTATGTCTTTGAACGGAGCGCAAAGGTTTAAAAATTTCTATGACATCCCTTGTCTATGGATACGGGCCCATTGTATGTGGCGCTTTCAGATCAAGCGCACATTGATTTCAAGGAAAGATCAAAAGAGTATCCTCTCGAGACTTTATATTCTATAGGTGAAGATGCTATTGAGCACAATGATCTTCTTGCTGGAATCATCGCTTATAATTCTATCTTCGAGAAAGAGGGGAAGTTAGGTGTGGGAATACTTGCTGCTGACCTGTTATATGCAGAGCTTCGGCTTGAATCGGGCGATCTTGGCTTCGCTAAGAAGGCTTCTGACATATCTTATGTCTCGATGGTGAACTCGCGTATGTTGCATATGCATTCTTTGATCGGTGATGATAAGCTCTCGCTTGTGGAACGGCTTGTCGATCGTGTTGCCGGTGACATACGTGCAATGGAATACGAGGAGAAAGAGAAGCATGATTCAGAGTATCTGAGGTTCAAGGAGTACTCCATTGAAAACCTCCTCTAACTTTTGTGTTGTTTGCACTAATTTTTTATATACTGTTTCATTCTCGATTGATATGGTGAAATATTTTCCGGAAGCTGAAGATAGGCTTGTGGGCCATGAATTGCATGGGAACTGTTTTCATAGGTATGAGCTGAGGGATGTCTATCTAAGTGATGTCGTGAGGACAAATGTGGAAAGAAACCTCAAGTCTGGATATCTGGATGTTGGGATACATGATGGTCTGATAAGGATATTGGAGAAAGAATTATCATTCTCTAAGCATGATCTTGACGCAACAGATTCCCAGGTCAAAGATTTCAAGGATAAGCATGGATATGTCTCTAATGGTCTGCGGAGGAAACGGCTGAGGTTTGAATTGAAGGAGCAGGTCTACAGGAATTCCTTATCCGCGCTTGAAGATTGATCATCTTTTTTGTATATGATTGAATCTAGGGGGACTCTATCATCTATCGAGTTCTGATATTCAAGAAATGCATCTAGGAATTCTATGAATCTTGGCCAGATTCTCTCATTTATCCTATATGTTCTCTTCTCTTTTATCAAGGGGCTCATCTTCCTCCCTTGATTGATTTTCTTGAGTATTGTTGTCTTATGAAGGTTTGTCTCTTTGATCAATTGATTCAATGTTCTTGGTTCTAGGAGCTTGATATATACACTCAGTCCGTATCCGGAAAGCGGGACCGCTAATCTTTTAACGTTTGATAATAGGTTGATCAGCAATATTATGTGGGTCTTCTTCTGTGGATCTATGATATTGTTATCCAGGCTCACAAGATTTTTTCTTGAAGTTTCGCGACACTTCTGTATATCTGTGATGTGCTTAATCCTAGAGCTTCAGCTATCTGTTTGATCGTGTTGTATCCATCTCCCAGACTTGAGAGTATGCCCAGTTCTGTTTTCGAAAATTTCATTTTAGTATATTTATGTGCGATTTATTTAGAACGGTTTCGCATATTTGTATACTTTAGGGTGTAGAGGAACTATATTATTTCTTTCTAAGAAACTCTTCTCGAGATATATTTATCTCATTCAGTATCGCAGAGAGCAATCCTCTACTTATATCTTGCTTATTGTGTATTGGTACTACTGTTGTTCGACCATCAACATGTTTGAAGAATGCATGGCTACCTTTTTGCCTAACTTTGACAAAACCTTCTTTTTCTAAGAATTTACATAATTCAGCAGAAGACAACATTGGAAGTTTCATTAATGTGCGACCTCAATCTGTTGTACTCCAACAAATTTAGATCCAGAAATTTCTGTGTTCTCTTCAAGATATAACTCAAGTGCTTCTTTCATATTTTTTATGAGTTCATCTACTGTACTTCCTTGAGTAACACATCCTTTTAATCCAGAAACTTTACCAATAAACATACCATCTTCATCTTGTTCTATAATTACTGTGTATGTTTTGCCCATATTGACAATATGTTCATTGGATTTTATAAAACTTGTTGAAGTCATATTTCCTTTTATTTTTCAAGATAAAAAAGGTTTTAGTATGAAAAATTGAAGGATTTTCGGAATATTGCGAGAAAAGTTGATAAAACAAATAGATCACTATCTGTACAAGAAACATCTAAATATATTACTTTTCTTACAAGTAAGAAAGGTGATTGTAATGACTTTGATTGAAATAAAAAGCGCAACCATAACTGAAAAAGGCCAGATCGCGATTCCAAAGGATATGAGAAGATTAGAATCTTTTAAGACGGGTTCTAAGATTGCAATTTTGTCTTTTGAAGATCATATAGAATTAAGGCCTCTGGATCAGGTTGATTTGAAGACGAAAAATGCGATTGCCAGTGAAAAGTCTTTAGCTAAAGATTGGAATAGTAAAAAGGATGAGGAGGCATGGAAAGATCTGTGAAAGCGGGTTGGTGAAAATGTTTCAAGCATGACTTCTATGGAAGGCATAAAAGAAGCAAAGTTATTTTCTGGGAAGATAGTTAATATTATCTGAAATATATCCCAAAATCAATACTCAAAATCATATGTTTTTGTTTTCATAGGAAACATTTAAATATTCGTTTAACTTTTATGCTACGGTTCGGGGGCGAACAAGACGGTTCAAGGTAACTATCTATTTGGATCCAGAAGAGAAATTTCTGCTCACGTATCTATGCACAATTCTAAGGGTGGTAAACTATGAAAAACGCAATAATGGTAATGATATTTGCAATCATGTTAACAATGTCAGCAGTCAGTGTCAGTGCTGATGAAGTTATTACAGTAGGTGACGATGGTGACCATAATTCAATCCAAGAAGCAATTGATGCAGCAAAAGACCCAAGAGTTTATGAAGAACAGAAATGGGGAGATGGATTGCAGGAATTGGAAGGTTATCTCGAAGTTGCTGTTTCATATGAAGAAGAAAATATAGTTTTTGAGGCATGGAGTCCAGAAGATTATGATAATGAAACTGAGATGTTAACTTTCCTCTTGGACACAAATGACAATGGAACAGCAGATTATCAGATACAGTGGAATTTTGAAGATGAAGATGGTTCATGGAAATTTAAAGAAGTGAATGATGAAGGATGGGCTACGGCATGGACTGATCTACCTGATAAATTTGATGCCGAAAAAGATGATAAATATTATAGTTTAACTGTTCCAAAGTCTAATTTCAGCGAAGAGAAGTTCAAATTTGGTGTAGATTCCAATGGACAAGAAGGTGATGATGGACAGACATTCTATTCAGCAGACCCTGAGAATTTGTGGTGGAACGGTGAAAATTATCACAGTAGCGATAATTATGTAGAAATGAAAGTTGGAGAAACTATTCCAGGTACAATAATTGTTGAAGAAGGTGAGTATGAAGAATCTCTCACTGTTGATGAAAACGATATTTCAATTGTTGGGCAAGGAGAAGTTCTAATTAAGAACAATGAAATTGA
>JBKGYM010000044.1:0-8452 GCA_046546115.1 Candidatus Woesearchaeota archaeon | reverse complement strand
GAGGCAGATGAGCAAAAATTAAGATTGCGTGCAGAGTGTGCCAAGAATTGGATAGAAAAATATGCTCCCGATGACTTCAAATTCTTTGTGAATGATGATACACCGAAGGTTGAGATGGATGATGCGATGAGAACAGCATTGAAAAAGGCAGCGGATGTCCTTGATGAGCAGGGTTGGGAAGCGAAAGATCTTCATAAGAGATTCTATGATGTGATTGAGGAATCAGGCGTTGATAACAAAGAATTCTTCAGGTTCTGTTATAATATCATCATAAGCAAGGATAAGGGCCCTAAGCTCGCAAGTTTCATTTTGAGCATAAGCAAGGAAAAAGTGGCTAGAATGTTCAGAGAAGCCTAGTCCTTGAGCTTTTTCTTTATCTCATCTAGTGTCAAAACATTTTCTTCACCGGAATCCATGTCCTTCAATTTGAATCTCTGTGATCTCATCTCATCCTCTCCTGCGAAAAGGACGAACGGTATCCCTGAAGAATTGGCGAATTTCACGCACTTGCTGATAGGACGCCCCATTATATCAACTTCTGTTGCTATGCCAGCAGACCTCAGCTCCCGGGTCAGGTCAAGAGAATCCTTGATTGTATTGCCAATGGGAACCACAAATACCTTGGTCACTGTCTCTGAACTATCTTCACCAAGATCTATGCTCATAGCCTCCATGATAGGTACCATGCCGAAACTTATCCCGATACCAGGGAACTCTCTGTTGCCTTTCATGAGGTTACCTATCATGTCATTATACCTGCCGCCTCCACAGATGGCAGAAGTGACTTTAGATTTCCTGAGATAACCCTCGAATATCGTGCCAGTGTAATATGATAATCCTCTCGCAAGGGATAGATTGAATCTCACGTTTTCCTTGTCCTCTTCTGAGAGGTATGAGAACAGTTCTTCCAGTTCCCTGATGCCTTCCTTGCCTTCATCATCCTTGATATTATCCTTGAGCAAAGAAATCTTCTTATCGAAATTTCCGTCATCGCAGAGGATATCCAATAGTTTTTCTGACTCTTCTGCGTTGATGCCTTCTTTCTGGAGCTCTTCCTTTACACCTTCTTTCCCGATCTTTCCGAGCTTGTCTATGGTTATTATAGCAGGTATCTTCTTCTGTTCCTGTATGCCGTATGAGGCGAGGAGCCCTTTAAGGATCTTCCTGTTGTTGACCTCGATATATGCATCAAGACCCAGTTCTTTTAGCGCGTCAATCCCGAGTCTTATTATCTCAACATCAGCGAGCATGCTTCCTGTGCCCACGATATCAACATCGCATTGCATGAACTCTCGCATCCTGCCGAGCTTTATCGGACCATCCCTGTATACACGTCCTATCTCGTAACGCTTGAATGGAAGCCTGATGTTCGGGTTCTGTGCAATATATCTGCACATTGACAATGTTAGCTCAAACCTCAAGCCAAGTTCTCTGTTGCCTTGATCTCTCAGCTTGAAGACCTCTTTCATGGCATCAGATTGGTCTCCCGCTCCGAATTTCGATGCGAGGACATCATAACGTTCTATTATAGGTGTCTCAAAGGGATTGAATCCATATCTCTCGAAGACAGAGGTGAGTTTAGCTATGAGTTTCTGCCGGAGTATCATCTCTTTCGGCTCATAATCACGCACTCCTTTCGCCAGTTGTACTGTCATTTTTATCAATGCTCCAGAATGGCTGTATGTTTAAAAACATTTCGTCAGTGCTGACCATCAAAGAACATTTAAAAAAAGATGATGATTTTTCTCGAGAATGAGTTCTCTCCAACAGACGGAATGGCAGTCTTATTATGATGACCTTGAGTCCAGGATAAGAGAAGTCATACCTCCAGATAAGTATGGAATCAAAGGATATCTTGTCTCAGATGACCACAATCTTGTGATTGACAGGTCAAGTGGATTGAGTCTTTCTGGTGATGTGACACCAGAGATTGGCTATAATTGTTATATCGCCAATCGTGCACTCTTAGGATATCTTGATCGAGATTCTGTTCTCGATGAGGGGAAAGATTCGCATTCAATATTCAAGACACATTATTTCTGTGAGGATGGTAACGGTGAGATTCTGGACGCGACCCCTGTCTTTCATTTCCATGGAGAAGCACATGTCCCTCATGAAAAAAGGAGGCCATTTTATAAGAATAGTGTGAGTTGCACAAACCCAGTCTCAGTACAGAGCAAGAGGCAGAGTGATTATCTTCTTATAATGAGTACTCCCTTCCGACCAAAAGAATCAGGATTCATCCCTTCTGGTTACACAGGCAATGAATTGAGGTTTTCCTTGATAAATGTTGAGCTAGCCACCAATGCCCATTATGCGGCAAATCTATCTATAGATATCAACGCTTTCAGAGAGAGTTTCACTGAAGATCTTTCCGAGGTGAGATTTGATCCCGCATCTGCAGTTTCTCATATGTTTGATAATGATATAATGAGGTTCATCTCCCAGAGATATCCTGGCGGAGCCATATCAAAACCAGATCTCTTCGACATTACATCTGAGAATTCGGATGCAATATCTTCTCTTGCATTCAAAGTATCTTATAGGTTGAAAGATAGATAGGTCTGATATTCTTGCGCAAATTTTATGATCATTCTCATCATAGCGTAGGCTGGGTGATATCCTACAAGGAAAAGGAGTGAAACATTTCGTCAGGCTGCTTGTGCTTTCTTGGTGGTATGTGTGGCAACACACCCAAACTTTTTTAAATAGACCTCATTTCTTGTGATTATGCTCAATCTGAAGAGAGGTATGCCAGAGGAAGGAGATATTGTGATGTGTACTATCACAAAGATCCACTACCATTCTGTTTTTGCAAAGCTTGATGAATATCATCATAAACAGGGTCTTATCCATATCTCTGAGGTCTCTCCTGGGCGGATCAGGAACATCTCTGACTATGTCCAGGAAGGGAAAAGAGTTGTGTGTAAGGTCCTGAGGATCAATCAACAGCGTGGTCATATTGATCTTTCTCTTCGCCGTGTCTCTAACATACAGAAGCGCAACAAGGTTGAAGAGTTGAAACAGGAGCAGAAATCTGAGAAGATCCTTGAATATGTCGCAGGACAGAATGACATGAAGACAAAGGAACTCAATGATATCATCGCTCCCAAACTGCTCTCAAAGTATCCTACACTGCATGCGGCGTTTGAAGATGTATCCTTCGGTGGTGTGACACTTGAAGAGCTTGGTGTGGAAAAGAAGTGGGCAGAACCACTCAATGAGCTCATCAAGCAAAGGATAAAACCACCAGTAGTCAAGATATCTGGTGAGATACATTTTGTCTCTTTTGATGCTGATGGTGTGAATATCACAAGTTCAATCTTAAGTGAGGCGGACAGTATCTCAGAAGACGTCAGCATCAAGTATGCGGGTGGCGGCAGGTACACAATAACTGTGACCAAGAATGAATACAAGGATGCTGAGGCAGATCTGAAAAAGGTTCTTGATTTCGTAGAAGAGAAGGCGAAAGAGAACAGATGTGAATATAGCTACGAAAGGAAAGAATCCCGTAAGATACGGAGTTGATATTTGTGGTTTCCAGAATACTCAAGACAAAATCAGGCGAGTATACGTTATCTGATCCTTGTCCCTGGACTGGCGAGCGTGCATTTGAATGCAAGCCCCCAAAATATTCACCTGAAGATAAGTATGGGGATTACCGCAGGAGATATAAAGAGATGCATGGTATGTCTCTCATAGGCTCAAAAGAACAGTAACTTTTATAAATTGGTCAAAAACCCAGATTTGATAAAGGGATTGTTATGGCAAAATTAAGAAAATTCGCAGCATATAGGAGGAAGGAAAGCAGGCCCTATACAAGGAAATCTAAGTATAGAGAGAAGTCTTATATCAGGGCTTCACCTAATTGTAAGATTGTCCGGTTTGATATGGGTTACTCAAAAGGTGACTATGCATATGCTGTACATCTTTCTGTCAATGATGAGCTGCAGATAAGGCATAATGCTTTAGAGGCTTCAAGGTTGACTGCTAATCGGTTTCTGGAGAAGAAGCTGGGCAAAAGAGGTTTTCATCTCAAGCTCAGGTCGTATCCGCATCATTTCCTAAGAGAGAATCCTCTCGCTTCTGGTGCAGGTGCTGATAGGATGAGTACAGGTATGAAATCTGCATTCGGGAAGATTGTAGGTATGGCTGCTCAGCTTGAGGCAGGCCAGAAGATATTCACATGTTTTGTGAAGCCTGAAGCGGTTCCTGTTGCGAAGAAGGCTCTCATGAAATCTGCTAAGAAACTCCCTTGTGGGTGTAAGCTCAGTGTTGAGCAGGTAAAAGCAGTTTCTGAGAAGGTTGCAGCAGAGATGTCTGATACTGCCCAAGTCGAAGCATAAGTTTGTTTTTCTCGTGCTATCTTATCTTTCTTATGATTGTCTTTTCGATTATCTCCTATTATACACTTCTTCTATGCGATCATACGCTCTTTTCAGGATTTCTTTGTTGCTTCTAAATTTCAGTCTCTTAAGCGCATCCTCAAGCTTCAACCATGCAAAATCATCAAGCTCCTCTCGTTCAAGGGTGACTTCGCTGTCTTCAGTCTCTGCGAGAAAGAAAACTACATCCTTTACAACGCCTTCTTTTGGAGAATATCTTTCTGTCTCTCTGAAGCAGTCAAGAAAGCTGAATTCTTCTATTCCTGTCTCTTCCCGAATCTCACGTATGGCTGTATCAACTTCCGTCTCATCATTTTCCACATGGCCTTTCACTAGACCCCAATAATCTGGTTCATTCACATATCTGACCAGGAGGAACAAAATATTATCATCCTCCTTCCGGAAGATGATAGCGCCGCAGGATTTTTCGGTTTCCATAGGAAGTGTATGTCTCCTGAACATATAAAAGTTTTCTAATTATCATTTCCCGTAAGATTTATATATTACTAAGTATTACAAAGTAATACACATGGAGACCATCACTCTCCGGGTCGATAAAGAGTTCAGTAAAGAGATCGAAAGGTCCATGCATCCCTATTACTCGACAAAGACCGAGTTTATCAGGGAAGCAATACGTGACAAGATAAAGAGGATCCGGAAAGAGGAGAATGCACTTAGGAGATGATTAGTTCATGCTCCGACAAGCAGATGCTCTCCACCTCCACAGACATGTTTTTACTCCTGGGAGGGTATCTGCTTCTTTTCCATCATTCAACTTCTTAATCTTAGAATTCAGTGTTTGTATCACCAGGTGACCATCCTGTGGGCTTTCCTATAGTTGATGAAAGCGTTCTTGATGGCCATGTTGGCCTGCTTCTTAGCACCAGATTTTTGAGCATTTTTTTCGTTTTCTTGTTCTAGTGCTTTATTGTCAGGTAATTTGAAATCAAGTATCTTCTTTGGTATGAACAGGCTGCCGATCTCGCCGAATGCCTTGGCAACATCAACGAATGGCTGATATATGGCACCACTCATCTCTGCGTTCTGGGGTGTTTTCTTCTCCTCTTTCTTCTCATATTTATTGAGCTTTTCCTGCAATTCTCTCAATGCTTTCTCGCTATCTGTCTCTGGGAGTGATCCGCCTGCTTCTTCTATATATGAGCGTATCTCATTCTTCAGCTCGTCCATTGATGCCTTGAACCCTGCATCTATCTCGCCGAGTATCTCAAGGCCCTCTTCATTCCTCATCTCCTGATAGCTCTTGATCTGCTCATCCGTCCAGACGTAACCCCTGAATGTGACAGTCATGTTTCCTGCATGTTGGAATCCAGGATGCTGATAGGAGCCTACTCTTTCAGGCACTGTCAGATATTGGAAGTTCAGTAGTACTACGGGTTTGAACGTATCATCATTCTTCTTTGTACAAAGTGTCTCTATCTCGAATTTTGAATTATCGAAAGAGCTTATGAGTTGCGCGGAATCCTGGAAGTTAGTATTCTGCCGGAGGTATTTCAACTGTCTCAGATAGGGTGTGAGCCAGGACATCTGTAGCTGTATGGCATTGATGTGTTGCCTCAAGTATCTGACTGTGAATCTTTTACGCTGTACAATCTCTTCTTTGGTATGCTCCTTCCAGGATAAGAATTGCATAAGCTTCCTTTTCAGGACATTCTTGACATTCTCATTCCCGAAATCCAGGCTGTCCACTTCTTTGTCTATGTCTTCTGGCTTCTGTATGAATGTTCCGAAGAAAAGATCAGGGAGTGTGGCAAACCCTACTTTGTTAGCAAGCCCTAAGACCGAGCTTGCATTGTCTGCGCCACCATCAACAAGGTCCATCCAGGCACCTTTCAATGCCATATCACCTGAGCGGTTCCCCTTCTCAGATTCAGCATGCCATCTTAATCTTTCATCCCATATCCTGAGCTCATGGACCATCGAGAAGAGATCTTTGACAAGACTTCCTATGGTCTGCATTATATTGCTCACATTCCTCTGGACATTCCCTATCTTATCATTCATGATTGACCAGTGTTGAGAACTTGACGATGACCCGAAGGTATCTATCACCTTTATGGTCTTAGTGAATTTCCAGTCAAGTGTGATATGGTTGAGTATCCACATATAGGATTTTTCGAGTATCGCATAATTTGGATCGCCTACAGAGAGCACATGTCTTGTGTGAGGGGCAGGATATGATGTCCGTATGAATTCACCTGCCCTGTATTCCATCATCTCCATGTCAACAATGCCTTTCTTTATCAGCTCATCTTCGCCTTCTTCCTTTGCCTTCTTCTCTCTTTCTGCTGCTTCTTTTGGCCATCCATCGTCTTTCTTGAGAAATCCATATTTCGCTAATCTCAGAGCATTTTTCTTGTCTTCATCATCTGGCATAGGTATTATGTCGCTGAATTACTTTAAAAATTTAATCTTTGGCTTTCAAAAGCTTTAAAAATCAATAATCCTTTATACAATATATGTTCGATGACTATTTCAGCAAATATCAGCATTATTTTGACGAGGAGCTGGAGAAACCCATAACGGCAAAGCCTGCTCCTGTCCGTGAAAATGCTCAAAAGGGTACAGATCCAGGCGGGCCTCTGACAAGCAAGGTCATAGGTATAACTTCCAATCCATCAATGGACCAGGTAAAGGGTTTCCAGGAGAAGATAAAAGAGGGAGCATCCAGGGTAGAATTGGGTTTCATGGGGACGCAGAAGGGAAATTCCCAGGCACCCACTCCTGAATCTATGGGTGAGCTGCAGCGTAAGGATATAAGGGATCTAGCAAAGTTGAATAAGATAGAGACTACAGTGCACGCAGCTCCCAGTGTGTCTAATCTATCTGGCTTCACTCAACAAGGTTTTGATGAGGGGGCCAGATCAGATGCTCTCAACGAGATCCAGAAAGCGATAGATTTTGCTGCTGACGCCTCCACGGGTGGAGCTGTTGTGATTCACTGGGATGAATGGCAAAGACCCATTGAAGGGAGTTATGGGCGAAGAGAAGATAAAGGGGCAGCCTTTGAGGGATTCTCAGGCGAATTCCAGAAGCCAGGAGAGACAGATTCGAAAGGTAATCCTAAATATGGTCCAGAACAACTCATGTTTGTAGATACAGAGACAGATAGGATTCAAGCGATACGGCGTGACATGGAATTCACTGAGCCGGTTGTTAAGACTGTCAATGTGAAGACTGCTGATGATGGAAGCGAGACTGATGTCAAATATCTTGATTATGAGTATGAGCATGATGAGACAGGGAATGTCAAGACTGAACCACTCAGTTATAAAGAGATAATTGAACGTGAAAAACGCATGAATGATCCACAGGATCCTGTATATGGTGATTTTGCGAACTTCGCGAAAGAGAATTTCAAAGGACTTTATGAGAAGTGGAAGAACGAGATTGAACCGATGAGTGATGATGATCCAGTACAGGCACAGAAGAAGAAGGATAAGATCTTCATGTTCCATTTTCTGAGGAAGCAAGCAGAGAAAGCGTATGAGCAATATCTTTCTGCTGACAGCATGTACAATTATCACAAAGGCATGAATATGAGTGAACGTTCTATGTCAGCTGACCGGCAAAGAAAGGATATGGCATGGACTCAATTCAAGGAGCAGATGGACAAGATAGGGAAATTCGAATCCATTGAGGATTATAGTATGACAAAGGCTGCGGACACAGTGTCAGAAGCTGCGGTATATGCATGGCAGAGGAGTAAGGATAATAAGGATCTCAATCGCAACTTATATATTGCTCCTGAGTCTGTCTTCCCTCAGAAATTTGGTTCTCATCCTGATGAGATGATGTCAATGCTGGATAATGCCCGAGAAAAGATGAAAGAGCGGCTTATAAAAGAAGGGCGCGTAAAGGATGAGAAGGAAGCAGAGAAAGCTGCTGAAAGTTCGATAAAGACAACGCTTGATATTGGACATCTGAATATGTGGAGACGTCATATGAAGCGAAAGCAGAATGAGTCTCCTGAACAGTTCGACAAGAGATTCAAGAAGTGGGCTGTGGAAAAGAGTAAAGAGATGGCAGAGAAAGGTTATGTTGGTCAT
>JBKGYM010000043.1:0-8482 GCA_046546115.1 Candidatus Woesearchaeota archaeon | reverse complement strand
ATTTATCATCATCTGTCTTCTTGCGGCTCAAACACACACCTCTTTCTAAGTATTACAATATAATATTTAGCCTAAAGAGGTTATATAAATATTTCTATCGAACACTGCAATCCATAATAAGGCATGGACTCTAAGGGTTTCAAGAAAATTTATAAAACAGGCAATAAAACTTAAGATAATGGATGAGATAGAAGTTAAGATCCTTAACATTGATCCAAAAAAAATAATATTGAGGCTTGAAGAGCTGGGAGCAGAAAAAATTTTTGATGGTCGAGTGGAAACATATTTCTATGATACTGATGGTTACCTGAAAGAAAACAATGATATGCTCAGGCTCAGGAAGATGGGCGACAAGACATTCCTGACATTCAAGCACAAGATAAGCAAGGAT
Organism: Candidatus Woesearchaeota archaeon; assembly: GCA_046546115.1. Lineage (GTDB taxonomy): Archaea > Nanobdellota > Nanobdellia > Woesearchaeales > CAZJJJ01 > CAZJJJ01. The sequence goes on along the minus strand of JBKGYM010000043.1, from coordinate 8,091 downwards.
GAAGTGAAGATATACGATGAGCTCGAGACAGAAGTATCAGATTTCAATAAGATGAGAGACATCATTGAAGCATTAGATTATAGACAGGAAAAAAAACTCACAAAGACCAGATCCAGCTACGCCATAGGCAATGTCAAATTTGAGATTGATAAGTTTCTTGACGATTTCGCAGATATTCCTACTTTTCTGGAGATAGAAGCAGAATCCAAAGAAGAGATATTCAGGAACGCTGAACTATTGGGATTCACAAAGAAGGACTGCTGCTCAAGAAGCACGGATGATATCATAAGGGAATATAAGGAAAAAAACAAATAAAGCCCCCCTTTGAGATCCACACAGATGCAGGTCACACATTATCTTTTCTTCACCATATCAAGCTTCAGTCTGAGCTCTTTGAGCTGGTCCTGGCGCATCGGACCAGGTGACTTGTCAATCAGGCTTTCTGCAGATTTGTTCTTTGGGAAAGTGATGACTTCTCTTATATCATCATAACCCAGCATCAGGGCCACAAGCCTGTCGAACCCGATCCCTATGCCTGCATGTGGTGGAGCACCATACTTGAATATGTCAATAAGGAATCCGAATCTTTCATCTATCTCATCGTCTGTATAACCGACAATCTTCATGATCTTATGCTGAAGCTCGGTATCACAGATCCTCTTTGAACCAGAAGCGAGCTCCACACCATTAAGGACAAAATCAAAAGATTCAGACAGGACCTTGCCAGGATCAAAGTTCTTCTTCTCCAGATATTTGATGGTATCTTCTCTAGGCATAGTGAACATGTGATGTTCAGGATCCCACCTTTCAGTATCATCATTCCAGGAGAATAATGGAAAATCTGTGATCCAACAGAACTTCTTCTCATTTTTGTCAAACAATGCCTTGTCTTCAGCAATCTTCGTCCTCAATTTTCCTGCAAGCCCCAAGGCTTTATTCTCCTCATCTGCAATGAAAAGGAGAGTGCCTCTAGAACTCTCAGAGAGCAATCCTTTCTTCACAGACTCCGGGAAATATTTCACTATATTAGAGCTAAGCTCGCCATCATTGATCATCCAAGCCATCCCTTTACCACCAATGCTCTTCACATATGATATATAATTATCCAGTTCTGCCCTTGTCAAAACAAGTTCAGGGTTCAGGAGCTTAACAGTGCCACCTGACGATATGGCATCTTTGAAAACAGAGAAATCTGAGTCTTTTACAATATCGGTAACATCCTTTATCTTCAGTCCATACCTTAGATCTGGCTTGTCTGTACCATATGATTCTAGAGCTTCTGCATAAGTCATCTTTGCAAAAGGTGTCTTTATTCTTTTGTCAAAGACCTCTTCACATATGCTGGAAGTGAAATCCTCGACAACCTTCATCACATCTTCTTTTTCAGCGAAACTCATCTCCATATCTAATTGCGTATGCTCAAGCTGTCTGTCTGCCCTGAGATCCTCATCCCTGAAACATCTGGCGAACTGGAAGTACCTGTCAGCACCAGAGACCATGAGTATCTGCTTATATAACTGAGGACTTTGAGGCAATGCATAACATTTTCCAGGGTGTATCCTGCTTGGAACAATGAAATCTCTGGCACCTTCCGGAGTCGATCGGACAAGATTTGGCGTCTCATATTCCACAAAAGAATGCTTATCCAAAGCTTTCCTCGCTGCGAGGTTTGCCTTATGACGCAGAGAGAGATTATGTTGCATCTTGGGTCGTCTCAGATCCAGGAACCTGTATCTCATCCGCGTCTCATCTCTTACATCAGCATCATCAGATATCTCAAAGGGCACATGTTTTGATTTCGATAGGATCTCAATCGAATCAGCATATAACTCTACTTCCCCCGTAGGAATCTTCGGATTATATGTCTCCTTGTCCCTTAGCCTTACCTTTCCAGACAGATGCACGACAAATTCTCTTCCGATATTTTCAGGAATCTTATCCATCACAACCTGGGTCACGCCATACTTATCCCTCACATCAATGAACTTGATACCACCGTGATCCCTTACTGAGTGTACCCAGCCAGAAATCTCAGCCTTCTTGCCTACATGCTTCTTCCTCATCTCTCCACAGTTGATTGTCCTAAGCATAATACATCACCATCACTTCTCCTCAAGCTTTTTTTTCAGTGTAGATTTCACTTCATCAGGCATCGCCTTACCTTTCACTTTCTTCATGACCTGGCCTACAAGGTAATTTATCGCCCAGTATTTGCCAGTCTTGTAATCATTGGTTGCTGTGGGGTTCTCAGAAACCACATCTTCACAGACTGAATCCAGATCTGTCTCCTCGATAAGCATATCTGATCTTTCAGCAAAAGCATGCACATCAATATCATGATTCTTCGCCAGTTCCATCAGAAGCCTACGTGCTGAGTGATTATTTATCTTCCTGTCTGAGAAAAGCTTGTGTATCTCCACTATAGAAGAACATACTGTCGGTCTTTCCATGTCGTCTTCAGCAAAACTACTATCATTCAACAAAGAGATGACTTCCTTTTTCAGGAAACGAGAGAAATCCACCAGTGGACGTTTTTCGGTTTTTCTGCCTTCAGCGAACTCATCGAACAGATATGCTAGCGAAGGGATTGAAGCTATCGCCTTGGCATCTTCCTTATCAAGACCTAATGAAGAATATCGCTCAACCCTGTCATCAAACAGTTCAGGTATCTTTTCTTTCACTCCAGAGATCAGATCATCTGTCAACTCTCGAGGCAAGATGTCAGATTCGTAGATGTAGCCATAGTCTTCCTCAGTCTCTTTATCTCGCATTGATGTGGTGATAGAATGTTTAGGATCATAAGATCTTGTCTCCGGTACAATCTCTCCTGGATGAGACTTCTGCCTTTCAATCTCATAAGCCAACGCATCTTCTATCTCCTTGAAACCGGAAACGCCTTTGATCTCTACTTTAGTATAATCGGTATCTTTCACAGAAATATTCAGGTCCGCCTTGAGATTACCTTCTGCCTTATCCCATACTCCCAGATAACGCATAGTAAGAACAAGTTTCCTTATCAACCCTCGGGCCTGTTCTGGAGATGATATCTCTGGCTTCGTCACAATCTCGCACAATGGTGTTCCACTCCTGTTATAATCTATAAGAGAATGAGAACTTTTCCTTTCTATAGTGCCGGGATCCTCTTCCATGTGAATCCTTTCTATCCCTATACCTACACCATCAACACTGATTTTACCATCTGAACCTATAGGCTCAGCATACTGGGTTATCTGGAAATTCTTAGCAAGATCAGGATAGAAGTATGTCTTCCTTGAGAAGACCAGCCGTGGCGCTATAGTGAAATCAAAAGCCAATGCCAGCTTGAGTGCCTTCAGGACAGCATCTTCATTCAACACAGGCCTGGAACCTGGATGACCCATACATACAGGACATATGTTTGTATCAGGCTCATCGGATGGACGATTCCTGCACCGGCAGAAGAGCTTTCTCTCAGTATCCAGCGAGACATGGATCTCCAAACCAATCACCACATCTGTATCGAATGTCATCGTAGCACCTCCAGCAGTGAGCCTAATGACATCAATTTAGCTTCCTGGAAATAGTCTGCGATAAGCATAGCACCAAAAGGTAACTCATCACTCTTGCTCACAGGAACAGAGATATTAGGCAACCCTGCCATGTTAGGGCCAGCAGTGATACTATCCATAGAATACACATGGGAAAGAGACATATGATCAATCTCATCAAACTTCGGTGCGATACATGGTGCTGCAGGACATAAAATCGCATCAAACCTGGAAAACAAGTCCTTATACTCGTCAATGATCTTCTGCCTCACTTTCAGGGCCTTCTCATAATATTTACCACGATAACCTGCCATACGGACATATGTGCCGATCATTATCCTACGTTTCGCCTCTTTGGTGAAACCACCCGTCCTCACATCCGTGAAGTATTCATTGTACTCTTTTGAAACATCATCACCCTTTCCGTATCTCAGTCCAGACAGACAAGCAAGATGTGTTGAGGCTTCAGCCATCGCAATGATGTAATACGCAGAAAGTGAATATTTTTTTGTGAAAGGAAGGTCGATCTTTTCTATTTCAACACCTTTCTCTTCTAATCTTTCTGAGATCAATCCAACCCTTTGAGAGATCACTTCATCCACACCTTCAAAATCCAATATGCCAACCTTCATGCCCTTTGTCTTAGCAGAAAAGTCATCAGTAGCAGCAACATAATCACTCACAGGGATGTCTGAAGACGTCTCATCCTTCTCATCCATGCCTGAGATTATTCCTAATGCGACCGCGCTATCCGCTACATTACGCGACATCACTCCAATCTTATCGAAAGACGAAGAATATGTTATCAAGCCATGCCTGCTCACTCGTCCATACGTAGGACAGACACCTACAACACCAGAGAATGATGCTGGAGTGGTTATACTTCCTCCTGTGCTTTCACCGATAGCAATGTGTTTGTCTATCAACTTGGCAGCACACGCAGCACCTCCGCTGGAACCACCCACACATCTTTCCTTATCAGATGGGTTAAGTGGAACCCTGTATCTGCTCCCCACATTCGTACAGAAAGTACCAAAACCAAAGGCATCCTGCGTAGTCTTTCCTATGATCCGACCACCATTCTCAAGGATCTTTTGTGCAACAGTGGAATTTTCCACAGGACAGAAACCTTCCAGGATATCTGAAGAGGCTGTCGTCCCCACACCTTTAAGCCAGATCGCATCTTTGAGACTGAAGGTATAAGGGGATAAGATCCCCTTCTTTCTTGGATCATTGACATCACATCTCTTCGAGAGGAACTTATACTCTTCATCAAGTGATGCTATCTCGTCATCTTTCAAATTTTACACCTTAGGTCCTTTTATGAAACGTCCTTTCCTATGAGGACTTAATCTTATGATCTCATCGACATCATAATCATGTTCATCTCCTGTTGATTGTGATGTCTCTTTCAGAGAGAGGGTCTTTGCCTCAGAGATAGCTTGGCAGCCATCGACTTCAGCTTTATCAATCTCAGAAAATATATCCATGACCTCAGCGAAATCATTCTTCAGACTATCAATCTCTTCCTCAGACAGATGTATCCTCGATATAGTTGCAACTTTCCTTATAATTTTTTTATCTACCATATAGGCCAACCTCAATTATCAAGAAAAAGAATCATACTCATCTTGTATGGTGACAAAAAATGTTTCATCATCTCATGAGGTATAGCGTAATTTATAAAAATTTCCATGTGAAAAGATAATATAGTGTATTCAGCCCTTCATCATCAGAAGTCCTTCAGCTTTTGTCAGAAAGAATGCAGAAAAACCACCTATCATGGCTGTGATGAACTGGAATATCCCCATCGCTGTAAGAAACATGACTGGAAAACCAAAAAGATTCACGGCTACGACAGCAGATATGAATAGAAATGATGATTTCAATGCTGAAGCTACAATGACACTAACACCAAGATTCCGGTCCATCTTATGAGATACGAATTTTCCTGCAAAGACATAGATCGCATTACCCAACCAGATGATGGGTATGAAAAAGATCAGAAATGATGTTGCCTCACCGAACAGGAGGTCACCCAAGTAAGCTCCTATACTAGGGAGAAATATGATCGGAAGCGCCTTCTTCATCTCCATGGATAAAGCAGCCCGGAAGAGCATGAGATTGACCAAAGATCCTATCACGATCTGTGGATGACCTATGAAGATTGGAAGAGAGATGCTCAAGAGCGAAAGTATAATCAATTCCATATTATTGTATTTTCTCTCATAATCAAATATCTGATAATTTGTGAATTCCTTGGTCATCGCATTTTTCATTTTTTACACCCATTATCATCTTCTCTGTTCAGAGGAAGTCTTCCACCTATTACGCCTATAGAATCTTGTATGTAGCAGATGGTGAGAAAGTTCACTTCCTGGTTGTCCAAGATAGTCATCATAAAGCTTCCTTATTGAAGGATTTTCATGGCTCCTACGTAATGTCTTTGAGGAATCAAGAGACCGTAAGCCTGCAATCCTCTTCTTTATGACATCTACAGATGTTGGCCTTGGCTGGCCACCACCTCCAATACAACCCCCCGGGCATGCCATGACCTCAAAAAAATCAACATTGAGCTTGCCGGATCTTATATCCTCCAGTACAGATCTTGCATTATTCAGACCATGAGCCACACCAAAAGAAAGCTCTTTACCATCAAGTTCTACTTTACCTAATTTCACACCCTCATAACCGCTAATCTCATCGAATTCAAGCTTTTCAAGCTTTGATGAGGTGATTGTCTCATAAGCCGTCCTGAGGGCCGCTTCCATGACACCACCAGTAGTCCCGAAAATGTCGCCTGCGCCAGAAGCTACTCCCATCGGATCATCAAAATCTGCATCCTCCAAAGAAGCAAGATCTATCGAATTGATATTGCACAATTTTGCGAACTCCCTGGTTGTCAGCACATGATCGATGTCTTTGTAGCCATTCTTATTGAGTTGTGGCCTGTTTATCTCGAACTTCTTGGCAGTACAGGGCATGACATCCACCATTATGATATCTTCAGCGGATTTGCCGATCTTCTCAGCATAATAAGTCTTTGCGATTGCTCCATGCATACCTTGAGGGCTCTTGCAGGTAGAAAGATTCCCCAACATATCCGGATAGTAGTTTTCCATAAATTTGACCCAACCAGGACAACATGAAGTGAACATTGGTAACTTCCCGCCAGAAGAGATTCTCTCAACAAGCTCATTCGCCTCCTCCATGATGGTAAGATCGGCAGAGAAATCTATATCAAAGACAGCGTCAAAACCCATCATCTTGAGCGCTTTGGTGACCTTGCCCGTCACAAGCTCTCCAGGTTCCAGACCAAAAGGCTCGCCTGCAGAGACACGCACAGATGGTGCGATCTGTGCAACAAGGTGCTTATCAGGATTTTTTCTTTTCTGATCCAACGCATCAAGCACTGGTTGGATATCAAGCTTCTCATTCAATGCACCTGTCGGACAATGAAGAACACACTGGCCACACGAGACGCACGGAGCATCATCTATAGAAATATCAAAAGCCGTCCCCACATAGCTCTTATGGCCTCTGTTCACAAAATCGATAGCGTGCACAGATTGCACCTCATCACATACCCTCACGCATTGTCCACATAAGATGCAAAGCTGATTATCTCTCTCGAGCGATATTGAGTATTCTTTGGGAATATCTTTGGTCTTATTGAATATGTTCTCATCGATCACAAGAGTCTCAGCATGTCTCTGGAGCCTGCAATCGCCATTTCGCGAACATTCAAGGCATGAAGGATGCTCCGCTATCAGCAATTGCAATGTCATCCTTCGGGAATCAATCACTCTTTTTGAATTGGTCGTTATAGACATCCCTTCCTTCACATGCGTTGAACAGGATGGGAGAAGATTACGAGAGCCCTCGACTTCAACAACACACATCCTGCAGGCACCAGGAGAAGATAATCTCTCATTGTGACACAATGTGGGTATGTCTATGCCAATCTCTTGCGCCGCTTCAAGGATGGTCGTGCCATCATCAACTTCTCTCTCAATCCCATTAAATGAAATTTTAACCATTTTATTGCATCTCAATAATTGACATCATCTCTGTTTTATTGCCTCTGAAGGACACACCTCTGCACATGAACCACAACCTGAACACTTAGTCTCGTCAATCACATGAATTGAACCCTCCTCGCCAGTAATACAGCCATTGGGACAAACATCGACACATTGCCCACAACCCGTGCATCTGTCAGTGATGAAATAAGGTATAATCTCATCCGTTGAGGCTGAATTTTCGGGATTGTCAGATTCGTCTGATTCTTCAGGCGTAGGTGATGATTTTTCAGCAGACTTATCATCTTTCTGCGTCTCATCCTTTGGAACATCTTTCTTATGACCGGATTCTATATCCTCCATGACTGGTTCTTCACCCTTTATCAATGCCTCATACTCATTCCTGAAATACTTAAGTGTTGTGAGTACAGGATTAGGTGCAGCCTGACCCAAGCCACAAGCAGCAGTATCCTTGATATAATAACACAATCTTTCGGTGAATTCCATATCATCGAAAGTGGCATCACCATCTGCAAATTTCT
>JBKGYM010000042.1:0-8562 GCA_046546115.1 Candidatus Woesearchaeota archaeon | reverse complement strand
CTCTACATCCTCAGTACCGGTGACTTCAAGCTTCACATCGTAAGTCTGCTCGACACCGTCACCGCCAGAAGACTCATCTGCGCCGAAAGGATTGCTGCACCCGATGAATACAAATCCAAGAGCGATAATGATTACCAATGAAATGAGAACTTTTCTAGTGTACATAAAGTTCCCTCCTAAGATAAATTTCAACAGACCTCATCTCCTACAGAGAATTCTAGGCCTGCTTACAGGGGCAGGCAGGATTCGAACCTGCGTGTGAGTTTCCCGAGAAGTACAGCAACACAATGTTTCACCATTGCGACCTTACCGCTTGGCTACTGCCCCAAGATACCTGTGGGCTGCTTTCAACCTGTATCAGGCATTCTCCTCCTTATGAAATTGAGCATTACACTCTCATCAGAGAAATCTATGAGCTCAACATCATGATGACCAAGCCTTGACTTCAGCTGATTCACAGGAAGAATCTCCCTGTGATCCAAGACCTTGAATTCAAGACCAAATGATGTCTTCCCTAGATAAAGGATGTTGCCTCCATCTTGGAACTCACCATCATATCTTTGCATCTCCACTACCATAGATAGACCTCCTGATATGATAATTATGGCAATTCCGGACTTCTCCCCATAAAATCTGAGGGAAACCGGATCCTGCAGAATCTTTAGATAGAAATCAAACTAAATGAAACTGTCCTTAAACCTTGCGAAAACGCAGATTCTGCGAATTCCAAGGATTCCGACTTTCTCCATATTCTATGACTTGACACGATGTGTCAAGAGACATCCTCACAGAGAAAGTGGGGATCAATCCAAGGCAAAGTGCCTGAAGAAGGTTATTTACCTGGATTTGTTACCTTAGTAAAGTAATGAAAGTTCGGGAAATGATGTTGTTTTATTTATAAAACTTTCGGCCATAGCAGCAATAATTATAATTAAGTTATAACGAACTGTGGAAATTCGAGCAAATCAATAGGTCTTCTTGAAGCCCAAGGATACTCATCAGGATTTTTTATGGATCCAACATTATACGAATTGTATCCATTATCTTCTATCCGATAAGAAAAAAAGAGAGGAAGTCACCTATCTCTTTTCTTTGACTTCCTTGAGAAGGCGTTCGAGAAAATCATCAGACTTGTGGGCACCTTCCACATTACCATCTCGTGTCCTGACGGTCACAGTGCCATCATCCTGCTCATTATCCCCAACCACCAGGATGTAGTTGAATCTTTCGAGCTGTGCATTTCTTACCTTCTTAGGTATGGATTCTGCTCTGTCATCAAGCACGACACGCAATCCTGAGTCATCCATCTTATCCATCAGGCCTTGAGCATATTCCTTATGCCTGTCCGCTACTGTCAAGATCTTCACCTGATTAGGGTTAAGCCACAATGGGAACTTCCCTGCGTAATGTTCTATGAGGATACCCATGAACCTCTCGGCACTACCTAGCACTGCCCTGTGCAGCATGATGGGCTGATGCTTCTTCCCATCATTCCCTTCATAGGTGAGCTCGAATTTCTCAGGCATCTGGAAATCAAGCTGTATCGTGCCACACTGCCATGTCCTGCCTATGGCATCCTTGAGATGGAAATCAATCTTTGGACCATAGAACGCACCATCACCTTCATTAAGCTTATAATCAATGGATTGCTCTTCTAATACCTCTTTCAGTATGTTTTCTGCTTTCTCCCAGAGCTTTGGATCGCCCATGGCCTTCTCCGGCTTAGTAGATAACTCTACTTGATACTCAAATCCGAATGTGCTATACACTTCATGCATGAACTTGATGAGAAGCACAATCTCGTTCTTCATCTGGTCCTCAGTGCAGAAGATGTGCGCATCATCCTGTGTGAACGCTCTTACCCTGAAAAGACCTGAAAGGACACCAGAAAGCTCGTGCCTGTGCACAAGGCCGAATTCTGCCATCCTGATAGGGAGATCCTTATAGGAATGCATGCCATTCCCATAGATGAGCATATGGCCCGGGCAATTCATTGGTTTGACGGCACAATTGAAATCATCGATCTTTGTGAAATACATATTGTCCTGGTAATGATTCCAATGACCTGAACGTTTCCATAAGTCCTCATTCAATATTATCGGTGCCTTGACGATCTGATAGTCTTCCCTGATAAGGATACTCTCCACAAACCTCAACAGCTGATTCCGTACAAACTCACCCTTGTCATGGAAAAAAGGCATGCCCGAAGCTTCCTCATGGAAACTGAACATATCAAGCTGTTTGCCGAGCTTCCTGTGATCACGCTTCTCTGCCTCTTCCAGCAGTGTCTTATATTCCTTCAATCGCTTCTTATCAGGGAATGAGACCCCATAGATACGTTGGAGCATCTTGTTGCTTGAATCACCTTTCCAGTACGCGCCTGCGATCTTGGTGAGCATGAACGCTTTTATCATCCCAGTATCAGGGACATGAGGGCCCAGACAGAAATCCACGAAATCATCCTGGTGATATACAGAAGTCATCTCACCATCAGAGACCTTATCATCTATCATCTCTACCTTGTAAGTCTCATCACGTGCCTTCATATACTCTTTCGCTTTCTCTTTAGTGACATCCTCACGCTTGAACTCTATCTTCCTGTTGGCTATCTCTTTCATCTTCTCCTCGATGGTCTTGAGGTCCTCTGGAGTGAAAGGTTCTTTCGTGTCAAAATCATAATAGAAACCCCCTTCTATGGCAGGACCTATTGTAAGTTTAACATGAGGCCACAGTTCTTTCACGGCCTGAGCCAATACATGTGTGGATGAGTGCCAGAATACTCTTTTGCCTTCTTCATCATCAAAAGTGAGTAGCTGCACCTTGCAATCTGTTGTCAGTGGTGTAGTGGCATCTATGACCTTGTCATCAACTTTCGCTGCCAATGTCGCCCTTGCAAGCCCTTCAGAGATGTCTTTAGCAATGTCAAGAGGCGTCTTGCCATTCTCGTATTCTTTCACTGATCCATCTGGTAGTTCAATCTCCATCGTATACACCACACTTTTTATATGTGAGAAGGATGGAGGATTACTTTAAAAAAGTTTGCTGAAAGGGCATAGCGGAAACATATTATCAACGAGTGACAAACCCCATCATATAGTCACCTTTTTCAGTGATAAATTGTCTGCTAGAAGAGAAGAAATTCAAGTAGATGGAGTCATCATATTTGACTGGTGAAAGTTTTTTGGGATAAGATCAATCTGATTGAGAAGTCTGAGAGTTCTGATTCTGAGGAATATTGAAAACCTTTTTCTCATTTATCTCTTATGAATTTAGTGATCTGAGAGACGAAATCTTCAAAATCTTTCAATTCGTTTTCTAGAAAATCATAGACAAGATCATCATCAATCTCCCCATAACGATGAACAATTATATTTCTGAAACCTTTCATGGTCGTAAGTCTCTTCTTCAGATTCTTGGTTATGACTTTTTTCTTATCGAGAATCTCAAATATACTATCTTCATCTTCAGGAGTACCTAATCTCTCATAGGATATCAGCATGGACGCCACATCAATAAGAGATTCAATCGCAAGTTCTATGGTCTTTTCACAAGCCCTTTTCGATTTCAGGTCTGAAGAGTACACCTCTCTTGAAGGAAGCAGTTCTTTGATCTCATGGACATAATTTTCCATCTCTTCCAATTTTTGAAGCACTCTTCTTCTATCAGTATCTTTCATGAGCATCCCTCTCTAATCTCTCATAATAAAATTTCATGTACTTTTCCGCACGTGAACACTCCCTTATGGTCTGTATGATTATCTCTGTAGTCCTTCTAACATCCCTAGTCATTATCACTTTGCCATGTTTTATGACTTCTTTTTGGACATAGTGTGGGAGATCCTGAAAGATGTGTATATCATAGCCTTTGCCCAGTATACCTGATATGTTCTTCAGGAAATCAAATCTCTCTTTCTTATTCCCTTGATAATATATGGCAACATCTATATCAGATAGTTTGGTGGATGCACCTTTAGCCTTAGAACCGAACAGCATAGCGAACAAAACTCTCTTATTCTCATCCAATTCCCTTATCTTTCTCTTAAGGTCCATGGGGAGATAGAAGCCATTATCTTTTTTATGTTTATCGTAAATGCTACCTTCAGAAGGTCAGATTTTCTTAAATATGTTTCCACGGATAGAGACTAGGTATTATCTTTGACAAGCTTGAATCACGAGATTTTAAATCTTCAATGTCACTGATGACATCATCAGCAAGTTCATAACTCTTTTCAATCACATTACGCAAAGATTTGACTTCTTTTTTCAGTTAGGCATCATAAATCAACGTACTCACTTTTAGGCGTTTCTCTTGCTCTCTTCAGAGCTTCTTTACCTCATCACTCAACTCGTTATCTTCATTCATCATCTTAATCTCTTCAGGCTAATATTAATTCAGCGATAAATATATGTTCCTCGGGATTTGAGTATCTTATCTTCTCAATCTTTATGTAACCATCTTTTTTATTCTTGTCTATAAATCGTCTTATCTTTGATATATTCTTCTTGCCTATTCCATGTATATGTATAAACCCAAAACCATATTTTTTCAACATGGACATTTTTCGGGTTATCTGTTTCTCAATATCTCTTGGTTTCATACCAGGGTTTACAAAAACGGCAAGCATGGAATTTGAAATAAGATCCTCATATATTTCTTCAAATCTATCCTTATCTGAATTGTACAAAGGTATAAGGAATTCTTCAAAATATCCTGCAGTGCATAAGTTACAGATATTCTTTCCTCTATCTCCATGCCTCTTGATAACACCTTCTTTCAGAGTTGTTATCTGTTCACCTTTCTTGAATTTTATTGATATGAACACTGAAGCCTTGAGTGCTGAATAATCTTCATCAGGAATGATATCCTTGAAAAAATCAAGAGTTGTATGTTTTGATTTGTTGAAATTGTATAGCTCATCCAGAAGATTAGATGATCTTTCTTCTAAAAGAAGCCCATCTTCATCAACATAATCTTTGACTAAACTTCTGAGCTCTTCTCTCTTCTCTTCATTTAGATGGTCGGTATCTATTGATACATTTTCTTTATCGATCTCTACTGCCTCTCCTTGCTTAGCATTTACGATGTTGACACTGATATTATTCTTAGAATTATCTATCAACGCTATTTTGCTATCATTTGAAGAATCAAAGAATTCTATGAATTTTTTAAGTTTGTCAAAGAAACCCATTTTATCTCTTGCTTTTTTCAGCAAGCCTCATCAAAGAGATTATGTCATTCTTTAGAAAGATCTCAGAACCTTTCTTTATACCTGCAAACTCGTTCTCATATACTTCTCCATCAGGAGATACTACTTCTTCTTTTGTATCTGACTCGACTATTTTACCTTCTGTATCAACCTCTTTGTTGAAGAAAGAGAGAATGTCTTTTCTAGCACTTGAATCGAATGTAAGCTTCACTTTTTCCATGGTTCCCACCTCTTCATCAGCGAACTTGATGCAATTTATAATTCTTATGACTTCTTCTTTAATAAGCTTTATCGTAGAATTCTTGAAAATCTTCCGAGAAGAACAAATATTATTTGGCATATTTGATGAATTCATCTCTATCCATCTGGAGATCGTGCTTGACTATCTTATTCAGAAGACCTCTATCTATTTTCTCACCTGAATGATTTGGAACAACAGTGGTTCTGCCATCCCTGTGTTCAAAGAACATATGGCTTCCGTGCCTCCTCTTTAGCTTGAAGCCGACTCTCTCGAGTATTTTTGCCATCTCTTTTCCTGTGAGGAGAGGAAGCTTAGACATCCTCACACCTCTACATCTATCTGCTGGAGACTCACAAAACTAGAATCCTTAGGTTCTTTCATGCTCACATGCAGGGATATCGCTTCTTTGGTCCTTTTCATGAGCTCATCATAGGTCTTTGCTTGAGTCCTGCATCCAGGAAGGTCTATAACATCAGCTATAAGAAAACCATCTTCACCCTTTTCCACTATGACATTGAATCTCCTTGACATAGCTTCTAGAAGGTCAGATTTTTTAAATATGTTTCCATAGATGGAGGCTGGGTATTATCTTTGATAAGCTTTATCGTAGAATTATTGAAAATCTTTCGAGAAAAAATGTGAAGAATAAAAAAAATAAAAAAAGGCCCTAAGGCCTATTTGGTTCACTCAACAGAGTCTACGTCAAGGTTTGACATACTGGTTCCGGACACTTCAAGTTCGGTACCCTGGAAGTCGTGGTCTCTGTAGTCATTGACTACTGAGGCTGCATTTCTTGTCTCATCTGCAGCATAACCTGCTACGAGCATTGCGACGTTTCCGTTCTGCTCGAATAGCTTGATCCTTCCAACACCTTCCTCGAATCCTTCAGTGCACTCTTCTGGGTTTCCAAGAAGTTCAGCAGCTACGGTATTGACACATGGTCCACCGACTACTATCACATTCTCATTCTCCCAGTCGCTCACTTCAGTGTCGAGCTGTGCGATACCAGCGCTTACAGGCGCTATATCATAAGCATCGCCTGAAGCTTCCTCTGTGTCAGCACTCTCAGAGACTGAGTAGTCTTCGCCTGTAGCGTATACCTGTGGTAGTACCTGACTGTGTGGAACTGTTACTTCCCAGTCTTCACCATCTTCGTCTTCCCAGACTTTGACACCGAAATTACTGTACCACACACTATCGTCGTCCACATCTACAGAGCCATCACCGCTTGCTTCTGCACCAGCATCATCAACATCGAAATCAACTGCGTCACCACTCATGTCGACAGTGAAGTCCCATGTCTGATCAGTGTTACCATCAAGCATCCTTGAAGGCACCGTATGAGTTATGGTGTAGGCATCACCTGATTCAAAGTTCGGCACATTCCTTGTCGTCCCATCAACATCAGTTTCTGTTGCGAAATCAATGCCACTGAACTCAAGGTATGTACCTGAAGCAAGGCTTACAACACCATTGTTGTTGACTGCTTCGATGGCGACAGCTTCTGCACTATCATCGCCCTCAGGCGCCACTACAACAAACTCATGAGTCTGTCCACCAATTGTCACGTCACCTCTGTAGTCTCCCTCATCAGCATCATATCTTAGAGATACCTCTCTGGTGGAACCGTCCATGTCCCTCATCTCAATGTCATACTGGCCGTCATCTTCATCGACATCTCTGAGCTGGAATACTCTGGACGTGGTGTCCTCGGGAGCCGTGTCGGTGTTCAGAACGAAGCGGTCACCCTCATAGATGTATCCAGACTCGTCGAACTCTCCTGTTCCGTTCCAGTCACCACCATCATGTGGATGCTCTACCCAGAACACATTGTCTTCTGTACCTATCCATGGACCTGTGTCGCCGTCGTTCCATGCCAATGGCAAGGTGTAATCTCCTTCGCCAGTGTCAAGGCTCAAATCGAGCTGCTCGTCATCATGCCCTACATCGATAGCTGTGTCCTCAGGCTCTGTGTTGCCCAAGAAGTGCAGATCAAACTCGCCAGGCATGTAGTCTTCACTCTCCTCGAAATAAGCAGACAGACTATCATCAGCAGCTATATCATACTCTTCATCGTAAGCAGATACATTGAAATGCATGCCGAAGAACTCATCTCCCTCGATGTCAAGACCAACCATGACATTGTCGTGCTTATCGTCGTTCTGGAGCTCTTTACCGTCTTCAAGCACTAGCTCGTCGCTTCCAAGATGGAACTCAATGAGGCTTGGCTCATCATCACGCATCTTGAGCTCTCTGACAAACCTTATGTCTACTCCATCTTCAAGAGTATAGGACTCACCCAGCTCCAACGTGTCTGTACTCTCACCATTGACGACAAATCTAGCATTGTCATCATAACCATAGGCTATTTCGACTTCGTACTCCTTGCCATCAAGCGTGTACGTCGCAGACTCGCCATCTGGAATAGTATCCTGTTGAGCTGAGCCCAATAAGGTTATCGCTTCACCATCGACCTCATCAACAGTGTAATCCCTGCCTAGGATATCGAACTCCTCTTCCTCAAGGTCGTCAAGAGCGACACCAGAATCTAACTCCATCCTATTGGTGAAGATAAGTCCTTCATCAAACTGCATGTACCATCCAGGCTCGTCCTCGTTGAAGTCTCTTCCTTCTGAAAGGTATTCAACCTTTCCTTGGTCTTCTGCGAACTCTATGGTCTGGGTGAAAGTTTCATCTGCGAGCTCACCATCAGCCAGAATATCGAGTTCCCCATCTGTCAACTTATCGTAGACACCTTCAATGGAATCTCCTAGTCCAAGTCTGTCGAACTCCTTATCTATCCTTACATTGTCTCCGCTCACGCCGACGGTCTCTCCTTCACTAGCCTCACTTGAGACTTCTGCTGGAGTTCTCATCTCGTACTGCAGAGATGTTGCAATATCTACTGCACCAATTACATCTGGTGTGTCAGCAGACTCTCCTACAACTAACATAGCGTTGAACTGTCCATCCTCAACAAAAGGAGCTGGGTAGTCCGCCAGGTCAGCTGCCATTGCTCCCAGAACTGTAGCTCCCATCAAGGTTGCTCCTGTTCCGATCGCAGCTATTCTTTTTATAGCCTTTTTCACGTTCATTTAAACACCTCCGTGTTACA
>JBKGYM010000041.1:0-8596 GCA_046546115.1 Candidatus Woesearchaeota archaeon | reverse complement strand
TTGAGACAGTGATCCTGCCATTGACATAATAGATCTTCTTCTCACCTATAGTGGTGAAAAATCTGTTGAATCTCTGAGCGATAATACCCTGTCGACTACGTATACTTTTCAAGAGAGAACTACCACGCACAGGTACATCATAGAGGAACCTTTTTGCATAATCCCTGATCTTACGATAATCATCCAACTCCCATGACATAACAGAGCCGTTTCCACGCTCTGCTATCTTTGGCTTTATCACATAATCACTGGTGTTGGCCACAACATGCCTGAGATCATCCTCTGATGTTAT
Source organism: Candidatus Woesearchaeota archaeon (assembly GCA_046546115.1). GTDB lineage: Archaea > Nanobdellota > Nanobdellia > Woesearchaeales > CAZJJJ01 > CAZJJJ01. The sequence goes on along the minus strand of JBKGYM010000041.1, from coordinate 8,304 downwards.
GTTTGTTGTATCCACGATAGGTATACCATTGGCCTTCAGGGTGAACAGATAATCCTTAGATATGCCAAAGAGCATGGTCTCAACGGGATTGGATATCCTCACTGAAGGATACCTTGAGAGAATATCTAATGATTCAGAGATGAGTTCCATGTTCTCATCCAATGAATTGAGGCTTCCATCAGGCAGATTTATCTTCTGGCCAGTTATACCATAGTATACCACATCGAGAGAAGCTATAGGAATGTATGATTGAGAACCTGAGGAAGCTTCCGTCACATGCACATGATTGCCTGAGAAGGGAGAATCAAGAAGGTTTATGATAAAAGTCTCTTCATTATTCTCGGCAAACCAAGGTATGAAGTTCTCCACTTCCAATGATCTCTCAATCTTGCCATCTTTCCAGAATCCTTCTATCATCAATCCAAGTCTCATCAATCATCACCAACAGATGGCACAGAACTATGAATGTGCTGCCCAGCCATACGCGCATCATATTCATCAGTCGCAAAGAACTTAAATATTAATATAACATACTTTTTCAGAACTTGCAATCAAAACCAAGAAAATACAGTTATTTAAAATAAAATGAGAACTAACAAAACAACGCACAGGATAATGCAGGAGTTGGCGACAGACGCGCGCATGAGACGGAAGGATATCGCAAAGAAGACAAAATTAAGCCCACAGATGGTAAGTTACGTGATTTCCCGTGCCGAGAGCCATAGACTGATACAGGGATATACGACGAATATTGACCCTGCAAGATTCGGTCTTATCAATATCGAGGTGTTCTTATCCTATACAAATTTTGAAAAAGAAAATCTCAGGGATATCAGGAAATTCATCCTGGCTGAAGATCACATAACATATATCGAAGAGCTATCGCATGGAGCAGATTTGCTTATTGAATATACAGTGCCCAATCTCTCATTCTTCAACAAGCGGTATACTGCGCTCATGGAAGCTTTTGAAAAAACTGTAGAGACCTTGTCGATCAATCCAGTGATTGTGAAGCATAAGTTCTCAAAGGATTATCTCTCCAGGAAGGCCAAGAAGAAATTTGAGTATATATATTCAGGAGACAGAGAACCCATAGCATTATCTCCTAATACAAGAGCAGTGCTGAGAGAACTCAGAGAGGATCCCAAAAAGAACATAATTGACATTGCTGGAAGCACTGGCATGAATGTCAGGACTGTATTGAAGATCCTGAAATATCTCTCAGAGAACAGGATAATAAGATCCTTTGGGATAGATGTCAACTATAAGGGATTGGGCATACGATCAGCATTGATATTGATAAGCATAAAGAACATCTCCAATGATGATGTGAAAAGGCTCATCTCATTATCTAAGACGACACCCGAGATAACATCAGTGACTAAACTGATCGGGAGATTCGGCATTGCCCTGAAGATAGAATCACTCAAGGATTATGAAGAGATCCTGGATAAGATAAGGAAAGAGATAAATTTCTATGAATACCTCCTGTATGATTCTAGAGGTGTCCTGAAGAACACATACATACCTTCAGAGGTGCTCAGATGAACCATGAGATGATCATAGACGAGACGAAGAGATTCGTCAGAAATTGGTTTAGAGATGCAGAAGGAGGCCACGATTGGTGGCACACCTTTCGTGTGTGGAGGACTGCCAGACATATAGGAGAAAAAGAAGATGCTAACATGCTTATTGTAGAATTGGGAGCATTGCTGCATGATATAGCAGACTCAAAATTCCATGAAGGAGATGAATCAATCGGTCCAAGAATCGCAAAAGACTTCTTGAATACTCAAGGACTCAGTGAGGAAACAATAAGAGAAGTTGTGGATATAATAATCAACATCTCTTTCAGGAAGGAAGACGGCGAAAGCCAGAAGTCCCCTGAACTGAAGATTGTCCAGGACGCTGACAGACTCGATGCTATCGGCGCAATAGGTGTAGCAAGAGCATTCAACTATGGTGGCCATAAAGGAAGAGAAATATATAATCCGGAGACCAAGCCAAAAACAAGTATGTCGAAGGAAGAATACAAGAAGAACAATGGGCCGACCATAAACCATTTCTATGATAAGCTGCTCAGACTGAAAGATATGATGAACACAAGGACTGGAAAGTCCATAGCAGAACACAGGCATAGATTCATGGAGATGTTCCTCAACGAGTTCTTCAAGGAATGGGAAGGAAGACTCTGACATCAACCTATATCGTCATTCATCCCTCAAAGATTCTGCTGCCTCTTGCCTTGAAGCCTGGACTGCGGGCACCAGACCTGCCAATGCCCCTACTAAAGTCGAGAAGATGAGGCAACCTATGACTAACCACAATGGGAACTCAGGGCCCAGAGAAGAATAACCAAATTCTGCAGCGACATATCCGCCAAAGGATGCTATGCCATAACCTAGGCCGATACCGATGAGGCCACCGAAGAAACCAAGGATCGAGGCTTCAAGCAAGAAGATGTGCTTGATTGTCCGGTTCTTGGCACCGATAGCTTTCATAATACCAATCTCTTTCGTCCTCTCAAGCACGGAAGTATACATCGTATTGGTTATATTTATAGCAGCCACAACCACCGATATCAGGGCGATAAGTACAACAAGCCCTATGATCATGTCCAATATATTCTCTGATGTCTCCATCACATCCTCGAACGCCAGTATGCTGAATGTCTCTTCTCCCTCTTCCTGGCCAAGGTGCTCTCTGAAGCTTTCATCAAGATTATCTTCTATCCTTGATATATCAGTATTCGGCTGTGCCTGGATGTATATCATATTGTACTCATCGCCCCTGTCGAAGATGGTATCGAAATAAGAATCGCTGAGAATGACCATGCTATCGTCTTCAGGATTGCCTAAAGAGTCAAGGAACCCGACAACCTGTATCTCCTGACCATTGATTGTTATCCTGTCTCTCAATGAGAGCGGTCGCTCAAAGACACGGTTCGCTTCCAGATAATTATTGCCAAGAACCGCTGAACCCTCTTCATCACGCCTCAGCCATCGCCCTTCAATGACATCCACAGTCATGAGGTCTTTGACGAGCTCTGTCTCTCTAGTCTCGGTCTCCACACCAAGTACTGAAACTTGAGCGGGCCTCTGTTCCAGAGGAGATCTCACACTGGCAGAAGAGAAAGAAAGCCCTGTCGCTATATCCACACCTTGCTGCCGACTGATGAATCTCACATCATCATCCGTGAAAGTATCAGAACCTGTGCCTGGCGGACCAAATGTCCTCACCTGTATCATCATCTTATCAGTGCCCATATCCTCAAATATCTCATCCAGATAACCTGAGACCCCAACACCAAAGCTGACCAAGGCAAATATTGCCATAATGCCCACCAATATGGATAAGGATGTGAGGAAGCTCCTCATCTTCCTCCGGTTTATGTTATTCAACACATATCTCAAGACGTCATTCATTGCTATCACTTGTTCTGATTCAATGCATCCACGGGATTAAGCCTTGATGCCTGATAGGCAGGCACCAAGCCAGATATTGATCCCATTATGAATGCGAACAACACGGAGCCTATGACAAGACTTACACTGAACTGCGGTTCCAGGAGATCGACATACTTGTCTATCCCTTGCCCCAGGATAAAACCGATTGCTGCCCCAATGATCCCGCCGACCATGCCAAGGAAACCTGATTCGATGAAGAACAAAAGGAAAATTGAACTGTTCTTAGCACCTATGGCTTTCATTATGCCAATCTCTTTCGTCCTCTCAAGGACGGCTGTATACATGGTGTTAGCAATTCCTATGCCCCCTACGAAGATAGAGATGCCAGCAATCACATAGAAGAACAACCGCACAGCGAACAGCGCAGCTCCGACCTGGTCAGCTATATCTTCTGCAGTCTCGACCCCAAAATTCTGGTCAATCTCATCAACATCCCTGGTCTGTCTCAGAGCCATCTCTATTTCCTCAGCGACCTCATCCACCATCTCCTCATTTGTCGCTTTTGCGCCAATATCATCATATTCAGCAACATCATCAGAAGATAATATGTCAAGATAGAGGTTCTCAGGGAGCAAGATGGAATTATCAACCATGAAATTACCCATACTGTCAGCAATGGCCACCACCTCAAGATCTCTTCCTCTTATGGTCACCCGATCACCAAGCCTCATGTCTCTCCTATATCCAGATGATGTGGCGACATTGCTTCCTATGATGACTCCAGCCCTATCGGATTTAGAGAATACTCTTCCACGATCCATGGTGATAGGGAAAATCCTGAAAAAATCATCACGATAATCGCCACCAGGAACACTGAAGACATTGACAGGCTTGGCTGTACCCTGAAAGTTTATGTTCACAGAAGTCTGCATCCGTGGCGATACTGATTCGACTCCATTGACACGTTCTACTGCTCTGACATCTCTGAGATCAAAAGGCTCTGATGTCTGGCCATAACTAGCACGGACGTTGGCCACAATGACCTCGGGCGCTAACGAGTCGAACTGTGACATGACTGCATCCTGAAGGCCATCACCCAGTGCAATCAATAAGACAATGGTGGCGATTCCGATAAAGATCCCAAGCAACGTCAACCAGCTTCTCAATCTGCGTCGCTTGAGATTGTCGATTGCCATCGAAAAGTATTCTGATATCATTGTCTCTACTTGTTGAAAAATATTTATAATACTTACTGAAATGGATTCACTCGCCCAACAAGTGTCTAAGCTGCTCTATCTCATCCCTTATGACCTGGAAGCCTTCTTCCCAGAAGTCTTCCTTGTTGATATCAAACCCTGCCTCTTCAAGTATCTTCACAGGAGATTCGCTTCCGCCATACTCCAATATCTTCAGGAGTTTCGGGACGAAACTTTCACCTTCTTCCTCGAACTTCTTTATCAATGAAAGCACGAGAAGATTCCCGAAAGAATAAGCATAACAATAGAACGGAGCATGATAGATGTGTGGCACATACTTCCATTCATGCATGAAAAACTCTTGGACCTCCATCACACCATCAAACTGCTCTTTCAGATTCTCCAAGTATCGGCTGTTAAGCTCATCTATGGTAGAACCCTCCTTGATCATCTCGTGCGCTTCCTTCTCAAATTCCACAAAATAACCCTGTCTGATTATAGAAGCGTAATGCTTGTCAAGATTATCCATCAAAAGATCAAGCTTTTTCTCATCGTCCGCTTCAGAGATCATTCGTCTTGCCAACAATGTCTCGCCAAAGATTGAAGCAGTCTCTGCAAGTGGTAATGTTGAATGGAAAGTGAATCTGGATTGCTTGCTTCCCATCAATCCATGTATCCCATGCCCTAATTCATGCATCATAGTGAATACATCATTCTGCTTACCTGTGAAATTAAGAAGGACATAAGGGACCACATCATTCTGTACGCTATAACAGAAAGCGCCGCTCTTCTTCCCCTTCTCTATATCCGAATGGACATGGCTCTTCTCAAATATCTTGACTGCCTCGTCATACATCCTTTGAGAGAATCCCTTGTATGTATCAAGCACGATATCTTTCGCCTCTTCGAAGGTGTATTCTGGCTCGTGCTTATTCCTTGGTGCATAGAGATCAGTCCTTGAGGGATTTTCAATGCCGAGTGCCTTGAACTTCAGTCTGAAATATTCTACGAAAAGTGAAGAATTCTTACGTATGGAATTAAGGAGACTCTCAACAGCAGCATCAGGCACATCATTGCTCACATTCCTCACATTGATAGGACTAGAGAACCCACGTATATTGATATTCTCATTCCTCCAATCATTGCAGAGGTTCTTATATATCTCGCCAAGAACACCTTCTTCTTCCTCATATCTGGACAAGACTGCCTTATAAGCGCCACTTCTTAAAGCAGGGTCGGGATCACGGTAGTATTTGGTCATCTCTTCCTGGGTCAGTTCTTTGCCTTCGAATTCCCACGAGAACTTGTTTGTCATGATATCATATATATTAGTCAATGCTTCGCTGCCGGTCAGGTCTTTTATGCTCAAGAGCTTCTCATGCTCCTCTTCAAGAGTATAAGGTTTCAATCGCCTTATGCTCTCAAACATATATTTGTATTTATTATCAGCGCCCATAAATCTCTCAGCGTTCTCATCATCCAGATTCTTGAACCAGATATCAAAAAACATGACTCTATTAGATATGCCTGTGAGAAACTCGCTCACCCTCAGCATGAAAGAGTTCCTTTCAGAATCGTTAGTGTTCTCTGATTGCCAAAGTGTGGCAAAAGCGCCAAGCCGTGATGTGAGATTAGCTAATTCTTCCTGGAGATGGACCACATCAAGAAAATCTTTCTCGGAAATATCTGCTGTCAATTTCTCCTTCCATCCTTCAATCTCATTGGCTTTCGCATCAATGTCGGACATTACCTTCTCCGCGTTGTCCTTATCCATTATGTCATCAAGTTTCCATCTTACCATAAGTATCAAAGGAGAGGCTGAAGACTAGATATAAAAAGGTAGCGGAATCTGATGAACAAAAAATAAACCCAGGCAGAGACTACCTGGGAATCTCTAACAAGGCCAAAGACTCAGGAGAGCTCATGAATTTCTCCCGTTCAATATCCTCAATCACATAATAGATCTGCTTCGTCCTTATCTTGAACCGCTCATCAAGGAGTTCACAGAATTCTTCAAGATCCTTAAGGTTGGAGAAAATCACATCGGCCATATAGTCATAGCCATTATTGATTTTCTGCAATGAATTCACATGCCTGTTCCTGACAAGGAATTCCTTCAACTTATCCCTTTCGCCCGGGAAAGTCTTGATAGCTATGTTCGCTCTCGCATGCATACCGAGTTTTGTAAAATCTATTATACATGTGTTCTTCTGCACTATATCTCCTGCCCGCTTATTCAATTTCTCAAATATGGTGCTCACAGGTATGCCTGTCTTCTTGCTCATCTTTGTCAAGCTCGTCCTTGAATCCTCCCTAAGAAAGGATACAATCTTCAAATCATTCTCTCTATACATCTAGATCACCTCGCAACATTGTTGCTATGATAACACATCATCCATAATGATTTAACTTTGACATTAAGGATACAGAAGACAGTATAAGGACATATAAGGCAATGGATAGAACATATTTTTTAAGAAAGATTTTAATATCAGCACTTCCGAAGATTAACTGATATCAATCTCAGGAAGGTGATAAAGATAAAGATTCTTGTATTGAATTTAGGAAGCTCCTCACTGAAATGTCAGCTCTTCGAAGCAGAAGAAGAGAAAAGCCTTTTTACAGCACACATTGAAGGTATCGGTTCGGAGAGGTCTGCGCAGCATTACTACTTTGAGGAAGGAAAAGACAATGATGAGAAGCAGATCAGGACACATAAAGAAGGAATAAAGATATGCCTCAAGACATTGATAAGCAAAGGCATCATAGAAACATGGAAAGACATAGACGCTATCGGACACAGGATTGTGCACGGAGGCGATTATTTCAAAGAAGCTGCCCTGATAAACACGAGCACAATAAGTTATATCAAGATATTCAGTGACCTGGCACCTCTGCACAATCCCATACAGCTCAACGGGATCAATGCATGCAAATCTTACATGCCAGACATAAGGCAAGTCGCAGTCTTTGATACGGCGTTCCACAATACCATACCAGAGAAAGCACACATGTATGCTCTGCCTCTTGACCTGTATAAGAAGCACAAGCTAAGAAAATACGGCTTCCATGGCAGCAGCCACAAATATGTGGCAGGAGAGGCGATGAAACACATCAGGAAAAAATCGCCAAAGATAATAACATGCCATCTTGGAAACGGCTCTTCGATAACAGCGATAGACAATGGTGAATCTGTCGACACGTCAATGGGGTTCACGCCGCTTGACGGACTGCCCATGGGTACAAGAGCAGGAAGCATAGATCCTTCAGTCCCGTTATACATGATAAAGAAACTCAAGATGTCTCCCGATGAGGTCGAAGAGATCTTGAATAAGAAGTCCGGGTTCCTGGGATTGACCCAGATGGTATCAGACTTACGGGATGTCTATGGATTGAGTGAGAAGAACAATCCAAAAGCGGTAGTTGCGCTTGATATGTTCGTGCACAAGATAATCTCTTTCATAGGATCTTATTCTGTCGGCATGGGCGGTGTTGACGCGATAGTATTCACAGGTGGCATCGGAGAGAACGCTGACTACATAAGATCACGTGTGTGTGATAGATTAGGACTCCTTGGTGTGAAGATAGACAAGAAGAAAAATAGGTCTAACGCATACGAGATACAATCTTCTTCATCTAACGTAAGGGTCATGATCATCCCAACAGATGAGGAGCTCCAGATAGCCAGAGAGACGTACGAC
>JBKGYM010000040.1:0-8668 GCA_046546115.1 Candidatus Woesearchaeota archaeon | reverse complement strand
TATGTTATGATATTCACCCGCCTTGTGGAGATGTATGATGAAGCTTGTCATCATGAAGGCGAGCAAAGAGAATATGAAAAGTCTTCTTGTCCCCGAGAGTTTCAGACAACGATATGCAAGCATAATCACTCCAATCACTATACCAACCACAAATAATATTATAGGAAGATCAGAGGAGAATAACGTGTTATTGAAGAGGTGGTTATTGGTTATTATGTTTTTTATACTTATGTCTTTCAACCAATTTGTAGTGTTCTGCTGAAATGAATCCTGCAATATTTTTTCCCTTTCCCAAAGGGCGAATACTTGGAATATTGTTTGTGTTATAAAGAAAAATCCAAAAAAGTATGTGCTTTTTTTCGTCAATTCTTCTATCACATATTGTCTATAGAATAATACCGAAAATAATACGAATGGTATTACTGCTGTGAAACCATATGAACCAGATGTGAACGCGAATCCCAGCGATAATATTGAGAGGAATTTTAAGCGTTCATCATGGATGGCAAAATAATGCCTGACAAGGACCAGAGAAAGGATGCTGAAGAAAAAATAATGATGCAGAAAAATCTCTGTTGGCGCATATCTTAGGAAGATTGGGTTGAGGAGAAATAATACTGCTGAGAACAATGCAAGATACCTTTTCCTAGTTACTGTCTCGATGAAATGATATAGCAAGAAGGCTGAACCGATGAAGAAGAGGAAGTTGAGCACATATGCTGAATAGTAAGGGAGTCTCAAAATCCCTAGTGTCGAGTATATGATCTCAGATGTGAATCCATGATGAATAAGTCTGTCTCTAAGGCCGTCCATGTAAATAGTCAATAAAGAAAGGAAACCCTCCCCATATACATGACCAAAACCTTTTGGCACAAATATGTATGCATAAATTCCTGTGAACACAGAAAGCCCAGATATGCAGAATATCTGAAACAGTCTTCCTTTAAGATAGCTGATGATCTCTTTTTTATATTGTATGATCATGAGTGATATGTACACTAAAAAAACAGAGAAGATAACCCTGTTTATGTTGAAAAGATATGGGTGCAGTCTATCCAGGTATATTTCTAATCCTAGCATTTTCATATATCAATCCAGCTCAGACCATTCAGAAGAGTGTTCGAGAGATGTCATCACTGCATCGAGCCTGAATCCCATTTCCTTGATCCTTCTCTTGTACTTTGGAATATCTCCTGGTCTTCCCCATCGCTCTGGACATACAAGACATGTATTGAATCTCTCAAGTATCTCTTTATTATCGCTGGTTATTGGGAGACGAGTATTGGTATCTATCCAAACCCAATCAACCATGGGTTTGTCTTCTCTCATGAGAGATTTCACTGACTCAATAGGCTCCGCTTCTGAGAATCTAGCAGCAATCCTTCGTTCAGCAGTATGTCTTGTGGCTTTGTATATATAAGGAAATTCTACATCAAGGAGGAAATATTCACTCAGACCATATCTTTCAGCCATTCTGATCACGTCATCCTCAATGCCATCTTCCTTTATGTTGAAGATAATCATCCTGTTGCTACATGCTGCGAGATATGCATCAAGCCTATCTCCTGGCAAGTATGGTTCATGGTTGAGTATCAATTCTTGGCCATATGACCTGACATCTATCTCCACACCAAATTTTTCCGGTATCTTAGATAGGTCCGAGATCTTATTGGCCTTGTGTATTATTATCTGCATTTTCCTTACCTCTCAATTTTCTTTTTAGGCTGAAGCTGTATGACATTGTGTTCTTAATGAATTGTATCTTTGCAGATGCTCCAGTGTTCCAGTTTGATTCTCCATGGATCCTCTTCTTGAATCGAACAGGAAATCTCTTGATTGTATATCTGTTCTTATAAGCAAGATAGTAGCAATAGAGGTCAAAAGAAAAGTCTTGTGGAGGATCTTCCATCAGTGAAAGGAATGATCTGTGGACCATGTTAGGCTGAGCATTGATGTCTCGTAGAGGTGCCAAAAGCAAGAGACTCTCAAAAACTGACATGCCTGCAGTGAAAAATGTAGCAGAGAGAGATCTTCCAGTCCGTCTCCCCTTAACAAACTGTCGTTCATAACCTTCCATCCTATCTGTGAAGTTCCTGAATGCTCGCAGAGTGTCCTTAGGATCAGTCTGGAGGTCAGCATGTGTCCAGCATATGAAATCATAGGATGCTGCGTTCAGACCATTGAAGATGGAGATACCGTAACCTTTTTCTTTGCTCGAGACGACCTTGATGAAAGGATAAGTTTGTTTGATCTTCTTCAGCACTGATTTTGTGCCATCGGTAGATCCACCATCTTCCACAAAGATCAGCTCAATTGGACATTTTTTTTCTATTTTTTCATATTCTTTCGCCAGTATAGGTATATTCTTTTCTTCATTATGTACTGGCAGAACAACCGAGAATCCAGATCTCTTTTCAGTTCTTGAAGACATGTACATCACCGAAATACCTTTTCCATAATTCTGTTTGTTCCCTTGCGAGTCCTGTCCTCTCTAATGATGAGAACTTATAGTGATGTAAAATCTTTTCAAACTCGTGCAGCTCTTTGGGAGTCCCCCAGCCCACGTAAAGATCCACATCAAATATGATGCTTTTTTCGCCTAATTGACTCAAGGCAATTGGGAGATTATCAAGATAGAATTCTCCTTTTGTCTTTATCTCTTTCTGCACCATCAGCCTTATCGCCTTATAGAGGAGTTCAGCAGACCTTATGTGGAAAATGGCTGTCACTGCATGATCTTCATATGGATCCGCGGAAATTGGCACTTTGACAGATATGTCTTCTATAGTCTTATCATCCCGAGCAAGAGCAGCATAACCCCACAATTCTGGTGAATCTGATATGCGTGGGTCTCTGGTGAATGTCCAGAGGATGCATCCATACTTCTCATCTTTCAATTCCTCAAACCTATCCTTATTGAAGACTACTCCATTATCGCAACCTGCGATCAGGACATCCTCATCAGGTTCCAGATATTTCTCAGCGCAGAATATAGATGCCCCACCCATCAAATCCTTGTCTGTCTCGATGATCGCACCAGGCATTTTATTTTTCAGGATCTTGTCAATATTATACTCTTCAATATGTTCCTGTCTGACCACGAATATCCATTTTTCCGATGCTGGCAGCGAATCAATCACTCTGTATATCATCGGTTCCCCGTCCACTTCAATCAGAGGTTTAGGAAGTTGGTAACCTTCCTCATTGAAACGCTTACCATTTCCTGCCATAGTTATGAGATTAGTCAAGATCATCCCCTCTCCTCTTGTCCGTAGTACGCTCCGATGCCATTCTTTCTCTCAAAATGTTTTCTCTTGATCTCTTCGGACATCTTGTTCTGTTTCTCCAGCATTAGTGTATGATAATTCATGAAGGCAATCCTTTCCAGGACAACAGCGTTCTCAAAGGCCGATGCTATGTCCTCACCCCATACGAAAGGCCCATGGTGTTTGACAAGACAAGCCTTGAGTTCCATGGGATTGATGCCCTGATCAGTGAAGGTCTTGATTATGGCTTTGCCGGTATTGCTCTCAAACGCATGATTATCTCTGATCTTGCTATCATCTATATCTATAACTGGTATATCGCCTTTGAAATGATCTGCGTGGGTTGTTCCAAGGCATTCAATGGGTTTGCCAGCTTGTGCAAATATTGTACAGTACGGCGAATGCATATGTATGATCGCACCAACATCCTTGAATGACCTGTATATCTCAATATGTATTGGTTTGTCAACACTGGGTCTTTTTGATCCTTCAATTATATCGCCAGAGGATAATCTGACGAGGGGAATGTCATCGGGGGAAATCTCGGAAAGATTGGCACCGCTTGGTTTGATGGCAATCAGATCTTTTCCTCTGTCAATCATGCTCAGATTACCCCAAGCAAGCATTGATAGACCTTCTTCTGAGAGTCTTTTGCCAAACATGCAAATCTCTTTCTTCATAATCTCGTCATCATCCATTATGACTCAATCCCTTTGTAGATAATTTTCTGTAGTCATCTTCACTGACATCAATTATGCTGGTACTTTCTAAGGTGAATGATCCCTTTGGGCATCTTGACTCCAGCATCTTTTTGACATTTATAAAATCTATCTCATTGAAAGAACCGATACTTATATGTGGTAACCATATATCCCCCACAAAAGGAAAGCCATATTCTTCAACATTTGATAATAATACAGGATCTTTGATATCATCATAGCGGCTAAGACGTCCATTCTTGTATTGTTTTAATAGAAGTGATATCTCTTTCTGGAATTCGCTTAAATCTTGTGTCTTCTCTACATCACAAGCCAGTGTCTTCATATTACCAGTCTCTTCAAACACGTGCCATCCCGTGACTTCAAGTGTAAATTTGTGATATCTCGATGCAATGTTCCAGAATCTGTCTTCCCATTGCTCTTTATTCTCCACCTGTGACACGATTATTGTAAGGTGAGGGGGATCATCCAAGAACTTATGCTCACACACTATATTTTTGGCAGCAATTTTACATCTGTTTATCTCGTCGGATAGTCGCTTCTCCGGTTCCAATACAATTGCGTATGGTTTTCCTTTTAAGATTTTCAAACAACACCTCTTTCATATTCAGGGACAGATTCAGGTAATATTTTCCATTTTTCGCAATCAAAAGCTCTATTGGCTCAGCAAAAGGAATATTCAATAGATACCAATCATGCATCGGCAGCCCCAACAAACTTCCGACAATGGTGCGTATTGGCACATTGTGTGTACAGATGAGTGTATCACCTTTCTCTTTATTAATATTATGGAGACATCTGAATGCCCGTGTTTTCACATCGTCGGTGTTTTCTCCAGAAGGAAATGCAGGATCATCACCATGTCGCCAACCATCTATGATCTCTGGAAATTCCTTATGGAGATCATCCAGTGTCTTGCCCTCAGCTTCGCCATAATCAATCTCTTTGAGATCATCGATTACTTCATAGGATTCGAAGCCCAATGCCTGCAATGTCTGCTTGCACCTTGTCATCGGTGAGCTGTGTACATTAGTGAATTCAAATTCATTTAGATTTTCAGAAACTTGCCGATGCTTCTCATAACCTAACTTTTTGATACTTGGATCTTGCCTTTGTCCAATGAATACATCCTCATCATTCGAAGGTGTCTCAATATGCCTCAGCAGTATTATCTTCTTCGCAGACATTCCAAAAATTTCATCATATTCTGCTTGAAAATCTTCGAAGAATTGCCTGACAATCTGTACATATCTATCTTTCCATACAGAGAATTTGCCTGACTTTTTCATATTCTTCAACCTTCTGAAGAACTTGATGTATTTGTGACGATTAGCATCTATTATTGAGAAATATCTGGTCATAATCTCTTTCTCAGGCAGATTTACATTCTCGGCATCGTATAATTTCAGGAAATTGAGCATAGTGAACAGCATAATATGATATGAATATTCGAACTTATCCTGGCCATTCATTTCCTTCTTATGAGTTCTCTGCTCTGCTAATCCTTCATTATCAAATTGGTATTCTCTATAGGTGATCTTACCTTCTGAGAGTGCTTTTGTGTGCTCATGGATGCTCCTGCGTGAGTCTATGAAATCTCTCGGCATAAGATCAGGTGTTTGGAAAACATCGCGAATGTGCTTGCCGACAAAGATACGTGTCTTCTCCCAATCAAGACACGTAAAAGGACTTTTAAGCACATGTTCTATATGGGCATTCAAGTCATATATCATAAGGTGTATTGTTATGGCACCCCCTTTATGGAACTTAATCGGCCCGAACAATGTGTTTATGTTGAGTCTTATCCCGGTATAATCCCTGAAAAGCTCCTCTCTGGATCTGAATAAGCTGATTATATCATGAAATGTGCGTTTGTCTAGTTTCTTGACTATGATGACAACATCTATATCGCCAGGATACCTCTTTGTGTTCTTATCTGCTGTTGATCCGACAATATTGCCAGATACCAGCCCTGGGATCTTCTCTAATGTGTTGATGATTATCTTTATCATGTAGTGCAGGCGTTCGGCTTTGCTAAGATCAGATGTACTTTCTCCCTTTTTCATATGATGGATTGTGTCTCTAGGTGAGGGCGAATTCAATATAGTGTTTCTGGAGACAATTGATTTTGTGTCGATGTTTGATGAATTATCTATCTTCACGCCGCCATCAAGGCAGACTGTCATCCAGTGCAGGTCTTCTATCATCATCTTTGCTGAACCAAGCAACCCTTGTCCGGAGATTCCTGGCTTCTCAACACCTAAAACCTGTATAATGTCAACTTTTCTCCTATACTTCCTGATTATCTCCAGGTCAGTCTTTGGTGTGACCACAATCCCCTTCTTGCATCTGATTGAATCAAGCACTTTCTCTATGTCTTCATCAATATCAAGATGTATCAGGATATAATCTGAGAAATCTGATGCACTAGGGATCCAGTCTGAGGGTCTTCGTGACATGATGTGTGTCATGATTTGTTTTTCCGGCCATAGCTCTCTTACAGTAGTTCCCTTCTCAATATCAACATCTGCAGAATCCTTCTTATATGATTCATCCACCAGGTCTAGGTGTATGAAATCAGGACTTTCACCCACTTTCTTGTAAATCTCTTTGATATCCTCACTTTCATCCAGATACAGAGCCAATCCTACTTTTTTTTTCTTTGAGAATACAAATAAGCTTGCACCAATGTAATTAAGGATTGTTGTGAGGCCTATCGTGAACACATTAGCCAGGAGTTCAAATATTTCTAAAAATTCAACCTGGAATATGAGAAATGAAAGCCCAACAAGAAGCGAGAACACGTACACACTAGCATATCTTAATATCTCATTGGATTTGATGGATGTCCTTTTGCCAAAAGTATAATGTCTATTCAAAAGAAAACCCGTGGCCACACCTATCAAATACCCTGCTCCTGATGAGAACATGTAGAATATGCCAAAAATTGAAAATAATATATAGAAAGTTGTGTAATTACCAACGGTAGCAACAACTCCGACGAGACAGAATCTTATGAATCTCTTACTGATGAGCATACTACCGGATTTTTCTTCATATTAAATAAGTTTTCTTCGTACAAAAATTCTCGGGGGTAATATTCTCACTTTTATGTAAATCTGTTACCTTGTATTATTCCGACAAAACACGGCAAAATATCGACATTTGTTTCTTTTTTTGCTAATTTATTAGTTGAAATTAAGTAGAAATTATTCCGACACAATTGCAAAAACATTTAAGCTTTGACAAAAACATATTATCTACAAACAACAACAACAACTTTTAACTTTTGATTATAAATTGTGGTTGCCAGTGATCTTTCAAAATTTCTCTCGGTCTAAAACTTTTTATCATTAATTATAATATCGACAATATTAAACATATTCTTGTCTTTATTTTACTAAACTTTTATAAGGAGAAATCCCAAAATCTGGCTTGAAATGAGGTGATTGGAATGCAGAAGATTATACTCACAGAGAACGAACCTGGGATGAACGCAAACTCGGAAGAACTTGCTAAAGTGATCGTCAACAGGCTGGGTCTCTCTCCAAGAAAAGAAGGCTCAACAGACAAGATGTACCGCACATTAGTAGAATTATATGAGAGATCAAAACGAGCAAATAGGGAGAAGAACCCAGAGCATGCTGTCATGACAGTGGATGAGATGGGATACTTTGCGGGGATAACCAGGCAGACCATGTATGAATACCTGAAAAGATGGATGTCGCTGAATCTGATAATCAAGACCAGCTATATCAAGGAAGGCAAAGTTGTCATCGGCTATAAGCTGAATGGGAATACACTGGAGCAGGCATTCGAGAAATCGATGCAGAAGATCAGGAACAATATGGACACCACATTGAAATACATAAAAGAGCTTCAGCGTATTGTCAAGAATGAGAAGTTGAGTGGCTCACAGAAGGCCTGATTTTACCTCTTTATTTTTAATCAATTATTAATATTTTTAATCAAAATCAAAATGAGCCATTCTGAGAGCATTTTTTGCTTATCTGATAGCTTCATCTCTTGTAGAGGGCCTTGAAAAGCCCCAAAATTGCCAAAAAATTATAGTTTTTTTTATTTTCGGGATCATCCCGAATGAGGGCAACCCCAAAAAATTGCAGATTCTGATATGATATCGACACGGTCGGGATCATCCCATACATTTTGGCATCTTACCGACAAATCGGTTTAAGGTGTTTTGCACGTGGAAGGGGGGTTCCACAAGAGAGATATAGCATTTTGTGAAAAAAACAGGGGTATGTTGGTCTGTTCTGGTATCATCTCGACAGAAACTCACCAGTATACATTTTTGGTACATTTTTATCCCAGTGAAATATGGCAAGTTTTTTGTATATATATGCATTCTTTATCATATGAATAAAGAGAGTGAGGCATCAATCGATGAAGTCCTTGAAGAGTTGGAAAAGGAGAATGTGAGAGATCTTTTTCCTGATGAGACATTTCTTGATCATCTTGCTGGTTTCTTCTCTTATATGAAAACAAAGGGAGCTGAGACAGTAGCTGATTCCTATAGGATGCTCAAGGAGAGGAAAATCAATCCTGGTGTGATCAAGTTATGGATGGAGGAGGGTTTTCTGGGGAGCAGGGAGACTATGATAAATGAAATTCTTGTCGATGGTATCGCAAATGGTTATCCTGAACTGAAAGAGGATCTGAGAA
>JBKGYM010000039.1:0-8902 GCA_046546115.1 Candidatus Woesearchaeota archaeon | reverse complement strand
CAAGAATGACCATTCAATGGATGTGAGCGAGTTGGAAGAACTGATCGAGCATAAGGTGCTTGATAATCGATTATCATTCGGCATTGTGAGAGCCCCACCAATGTTCGGATATGACATTGATGACAAGAACGATATCACCATCGCAGATAACATAATAAGAGCAAGATATCAATCAGAAAACCAATCATAGGGAGAAATCATCTTTTGGACTCTTTCTGCCATCTATACTCGCGCATCTTAGAAGATTTGCCGAAACCACAGCTTGCGCAGACACCAGCCCTCATGTTATAGGAGTGTTTACCGCATCTCCTGCACATGATGTGTGTCTTCCCACTGTTCATTGCTCCACGTGCTGCTGTTCCTTTAGTCATTCAGATCACTCTTAGAGATATCAGTTTGGGCAGATATATATAATCGCGTCCCCTCTCAGAAACACAGTTCCTAATTTCTTGCTTGTTTCACCATTGACTCTCTCTTCACCATCCTCTAACACTATGTTGATGTGGATGTCAAAAGCCTTGAGCTTTCCAAGGTACTGTTTTCCATTCTTCAACTCTACAATGACTTTCTTTCCTTTAGCTGCATTGAGAGAATCTAAGGGTCTTGAAGGTTCCATTTGTAATACCTCTTGTTTTAGTGAATCTGAGGAACGTTGCCTCATTTATAAATGTTACTGAATATGCTTCTAAAACATTGTCATGTAAACCGTTAGCTTTTTAAATTGGTTGAAATTCATCAAATCAAAATGGTAGTATCACATTATAAATCTAAGAGAGCACCATCAGGTGCAATGTATAAGAAAGCCAGAGGAAGAAGGTTAGCTGAACTTGGAAGAACACCCAGCCTCACCAGGATTGGAGAGCAGAAGACAAAAGTCGTAAGGACGAGGGGTGGGAATACTAAGAAAAGACTTCTCAGTGGCGACACTGCCAATGTCTATAATCCCAAATCAAAGAAGCACGAGATCATAAAGATACTGAATGTTGTTGAATCTCCCGCCGATATCAACTACGTCAGACGAAATATAATGGTCAAAGGTACCATACTGCAGACAGAGAATGGTAAGGCCAAGATAACAAACAGCCCTGGACAAGATGGTATGATAAATGCTGTCATGCTTGAATGATTTTCTTTTTGTTGATTAACTATCAAATTAGGCATTTATTCTTATTATTTCCGAAAAATATAAATTCTCAACACACAAAATAGATATGCATGGCAGCTCAACTTCCGACAATAGGCATCATTATAATAACTCTGGCCGGATTTCTCGTGTCTGCCACACTCAAGATATTGTCAGGCTATAACCAGACCCAAAAGTTCAGTCTTAAGCTTGCTTTCACAACAGGAGGTATGCCCTCATCACATAGTTCTACTGTAACAGCACTCACAGCCTCGATCTTCATGCATTCTGGACTCAGTGCCACATTTGTGCTATCGCTTTTCTTTTCAATAATTGTGATGATGGATGCTGCAGGAGTCAGAAGACAGACAGGGAAACAAGGTGCTCTCCTTAATGCCATAATAGCAGCTGAAGGCCTCACAAAGAGTGATCTGTATGGAGAAGATGCTGTCAGTGATGAGCAAGATAATGCATTAGAGAGATTCAATGAGAATATGGGACATACACCAAAAGAGGTCATTGCTGGAGCCTTCATCGGACTCGTTGTCGCTTTGGGAATTTTCTTCGTTGAGAGGATGATGATGACTTATTTCTAGATACATCCCTTACAGCATTCTCAATCTTGGCTCTTGCTTCCTGAGAGATAAAAGGTTTATCATAATCACCTAAGCGTTTACGTAGGTAGGATAACCTTCTCTTGATCACTGTGGGATCATCATCACTCTTATGATCCTCAGAGTCATCGGTGACTTTTCGCTTGAGGGTTGACTTTTGTCTTGTCTTAACATGTCTTTTCAGTTCTTTCCTCAATGCTTTAACAGTTTTCCTCATCTTTCGATCACTGAATACTTTCCTGTCTTTCTCAAGAGAATAAGAGTGGTATTCTATAGGAATCTGGAAATACATGCAACCATGCCTGATACAATCCTTGAGGATATCAAAGCTCAGCAGATCAGTGAACCCAGAGAAATCAACATCAAAATCCATTGCTGATCTTTCAAGAGCAAAAATAGGAGGCAAGATATCATCAATAGCTACCACAGTATAGTCACTAATAGAATTTGCATGAGAGACATTACGTGCAAAAGCGACCTTATCAGAACCATTCAGCTCATTCATGAGCCAACGCCTGCGTGATCCGAAAACACAAGATGACGTGTCTGTATAAGCCAACAATTTCACTAGCTCCTTGGAGGGAACTACACCAGAAGGATCTCCGAAAACAATGATATCGCCTGATGCACGAGCGATAGATGTCCTGAATGCTTCAAATATGTTAGGACAACTCGCAATCCTCGCTTTAGTATAAGATATCTCAGAGAGTGTCCTGTCAGACGATGATGAATCAACAACCAGGACTTCATCTACAAATCCAGTCATGAAACCTTCCTCTGCCTGATTACGTATCGAATCAGAATTATTCTTTGTCAAAAAGATCAAACTGACTTTCTTATGGCTCCACAATGGTATCACTTCCGTAAGCACTTGGACAGCACTTTTTCCACGACTTTTTCAGGCCAGCCTGCATCTATGACCCGTTTCAGAATTTCTTCGCGTGCAACACCCTCATCAGATGCCTTCTTGATATAATCTTCAAGTTCTGATGTGTCATATTCCTCATAACTTTCTCTGGATGCAAGTTGAGAATGATCAATCTGGCCATGAAGAGGAACATTCATCTTGGTCGCGACAGTATCCATTGCAGATTTTATCATATAACTAGGCCAACCTTTAGATTTCAAAGTAGTGAAAAGACCATTTGCAGGAAATCCATATTTGGAGATTATCTTCTTTCGTAGACTTTCTACAAGAGATTTCTTGTCTGGGTCAGACACAGCTGATAATGAACCGGCAGCATCAACTTTAAGGTAAGCGAGAGCTTCAAGGATCTTTGGTCTTGACCAACCACGTTTCTCAAACTCCTTATGTATACTCTCATCATTATACCCCTTGATCCATACATTCCTGTACAGTGTCTCAATATAGTTTCTCAGGATATCCTCACGAGGTATATCGATACGCTGTGAAGGGAGCGGAAGTTCTTTCAGTTCTCCATGAGAGCCATAATCATTAGACTCATAATCTTTCGTATTCTGATCCCTGAGATCATCAGATTCCACAGAAGAATGCTTCTCTCGTCTTCTCTTCTTAGGTTCGACAGCCATTCTCTTCTTTTTTCTCTCACGAGATTTCACAATATAATCCTTGTTCCCATATACGATAGCAGAAAGGAAAATCACACCCACTATTATAGAGACTATCTTAATAACCTCATCAAAACTCATACTGCGCTGCTCTAAATCGCTCCGAAGATCATCCTCTTCATCATCACGCACTATACTTCCACTCGGTTCATCCTCCTCAGGTGCTTGGACATCCTCATCAAGTTTAGAGACCGCAAACAGGTTAGCGGCCCTCGCTTCAGCAGTATAGAGCCTATGACCATCTTCTGTACCATCATACTCCTTAGATAGAACATCCCAATCACCTTTCTCCTCATCAAACGCACCAATAAGAACACTCTCGTCATCCAAGGAATTATCTTCAATCCAGGATTCAGGCACTCTGAATTTCATGGTGAAATTGCTGAGTGAAGAAAATTCAAGATCACTCGTTTCAGTTATCTGGATATACCTATACACGTCTGTTAATCCAGCAGCATCTTGAGAGAAAAGGTCCATATCTGTGAAACTCTCTAAGAGAAAGACTGCATCAGAGACATTCTCTTTTGGCATGAACTTGAGAGATGATAGTGTGAGCTCTTCATCCGTGGTCTCAACCTCTACCATCTCATTCTTCTCTAGATCAGAGAAACTGAACTCTTCTGAAGCATAAGAAGCACCATCATCTTCCTCTTCGTCCTCAGAGTCATCCACAGCCACTGTATCACCACCATCTGAACTTGTAGAGTCATCATCAGTATCATCAGTATCATCAGTATCATCAGTATCATCAGTATCTTCCGAATCCACCTCAAAATTAAAAAGACCTGTCGTGGAATTGCCGACACCATTCACACATCTCACATAGTACTCTTCATCATCCCCATCAGAGAGACCTGTCACATTATAGTCATGCACATATCCATCAGAAGAGGCCATCTCATCTCCTATGAAATCCGTCTCCATATCATCAGTCTGATTGACTTTACAGATGACATTATGTGGAGAAGTATCGACCTCAAGTTCGACAGTCTCTGTTCCAGTAGGAAAAGTATGGCCAGAAGAAGGCGTCATCTCAAGTGATGGAGCTGGTTCTCCCAGTACATCAAAAGTAAAACTTTCTGTCGCTTCATTCTCTGCATCGTCAACACAAGTGAAATCCAGTTTGTTCTCACCAAGGCTATAACGTAACCCAGGTAAAGCAAAATCCAATAAGACATATTTTTCATAACCATCCTGATCCACCTTCGTCAGATCATCAAGCGTGCCTGTACCCAAGCTGTGATCTGTAGAGTTGAAACCCTCGAAAGAACAAGTAGAATTCTCATTGAGTGTGAGGTTGAGAAGAGGATAATCAGGAGAATGGAATGATTGATTCTCTGAGACTATCGAGATGTTTGGTGGAGCAGTATCATTCACAAGGAGGAATGATGTCTCTTTCTCAAAACTCAAGGAAGTGAAATTCAGGATAGTATTGTCATCATCTCCATAGTAGAACTGATCCTGATCCTCATCTGGATCAAACATCTCGATCTCTGAGCATTCGAGATAATCATCACGACAGACATACACATCCTCAAATTCGGTTTCGTCTTGTCGGAACTCCATGGAAAGCTGTCCAGAGCTCAGCAGATCAAAATTGCCCAGCCTGAACATATCAAGCACGCTTGCACCATGAAATTCCTCATAATTGTCATCAAAACTTTGATTATCAATCTGGATTGTCATATCTTCATACTGGTTAAGCCTGCTGTTCATCATATCAACAGAGATATTGAACCACCTGGCATCAGATGTATCAAAAGAAAAGATGGGTTGTGGATGGTCTGTGATATTGATCATTTCGTCAGATATTATCTCATAACTCTCATTAAGTATGTCTATAGAAGATAACTGGTCATTCAAGGTTGTCATATTGCTGATCCATGCGCTCTGGTTGAACAGGAAATCCGCATAGAAATATATGGTCGTGCTATTGAAATTTCCGACAGCATCCTCTGCTGAAAAACCCAGGACGTGTTGGCC
The DNA here is from genome assembly GCA_046546115.1 of Candidatus Woesearchaeota archaeon. Taxonomy (GTDB): domain Archaea; phylum Nanobdellota; class Nanobdellia; order Woesearchaeales; family CAZJJJ01; genus CAZJJJ01. Next base: position 3,592 of record JBKGYM010000039.1, on the reverse strand, counting down.
AGGAAAAGTGATATTCTCAGAGAGATCAAAAGAGCTTTCAGTCGTACCTGAAGACAATGTATATTGCTCACCCAGGAAACTATAAGAGATCTCCTCTGGTTCCTCAGAAAGATTATATTCTGCAGTAAGATCAACATCATAAGTACCATTATATACAGCACCTGAAGAAGGAGTCAGGACATCTATGAAAATCGGAGTATTATCCACAGTCAGATTGCTAGCATCAAAACCAATATTACCCGCAAGATCCATGGCAGTCACATTGAAAGTCAAATTGCCATCACCTGAATATTCAATCTGATGATCAGATGTCCATGTCATGCCAGAATCATGTTCCAGGGACAATTGCTCTGAATAATCTGCATCATCGGATATGTCTGCGAACACATCAATGTCATCAAGCGAATGATCATATTCTTCAGTTATGTCTGCTGTTACTGTGATGGTATCGCCTTCTTTCACCGGATCTTCTGAAAGTGTTCCAGTGATGATTGGGGCTGTATCATCAATCACGACCCAACTCTCATTATGAGCTATAGCCCCTGATTGTGAAGTGGAGTTTATCATAAGTGTGTAATTTCCTTCATCCAGAGGGTCCGTAAGCTCGGATAAATTTTCCTGAAAAAGGAATATATCATCCTCTGATGAATTTTTAGAAAGATTCAACACATAGTCCGTACCATTGAAGAAAGATACAGTGACGTTAGGAGAACCACCTAGAAGATCGACAGACTCAACCCCCATCTCGAAGGTATCATCAGACCTTATAAATCTATCATCAAAAGATATATTTGATGTTTCAGGAGGTACCCCATCAGTCACATAGAGTTCTTGTGGTTCTGTACAAGTCTCATCTGTGATACTGCTAGCATCATAGAAACAATATTGTAACTGGATTGTCGAATTCACATAATCAATGGGAATCTCATAACTCCATTCAAAGTTTTTGTCATGTATGAAGTCTTCGCCAAGTGTGTCATTAGATTTGACAATGGTATCATTGACATAAAGTGTGACATCAGTAAGAAAAGAACGTGTAGAATTGAGATGTGCACTCAAGTTTACAGGGAAAGTAGCGTTCTGCTCTGGACTGGGAGATAATTGAACATTACTATAAGAAGGATTGATATCATCCACAAACAGCTTATATCTGCCGGAAGTATTTGTCTCGCCACCCGTTGCCTCTGAATGTAAGTAAAAAGTGTAATTTCCTATATCATCAAAAGAAACATTCTCAGAGTATAGTCCACGGGATTGATTCTTTGAGAAAACCTGATTGAAACCACTTTCGTTCTTTGCGCCAAAGAAAGTTACATTATAGTCTTCAGATGTCTGATTCCCCCACACTGTATAATTGAATTCTATAGGACCAGAGGGTGAAGAGAAAACAGTATTGTTGATATCATCATCAAAATCAACTCCAGTAGTGACATTATCTATATAATCCAATGTGACATTGAGAGTTGACTGATTGCTCGCATTGAATTGAGATGTGAACTTTGTCTTGAAACCATTGCCTATATTATCCCCATACATCAACATATCACTGGATCCATCTCTGATCAGACCTAATGTGTAATTATAACTATCATCAAGATCATTGAATGCACCACGACCATCATTATCCGTAATTACCTGAACACCATCTCCTTCATCAGTCTCAACAATTGAACCATTATCTGCATACATCAAAGTCACAGCAGTCAAGGGGAGCGATGTGGAATTTTCATCTATTGCTCTTACTTCAAAGGAGGCTTCACCTGTTCCAACAGATATTTCATCATAACCATCCAGCATAGGCAGAAGTAGGATTAGAAAAACAGATACTAGAAACATCCCAATCAATCTCTGCTGCACAAAAATCCCCTTATATATATATAATATTTACACAAAGAACATTTAAATAACTTTCCGTAATGAAGGATATCAAAAAGAAGAGAAACATAAGTTTAATATAATCTTAGAGCAATAATGAATATTGATACATATGGACATGATTGAGCAAGTGAAACAAAGAGCTTCAGAAAAGCTCCAGAGGATAATCTTCCCTGAGTCAGGAGAGGAAAGAGTACTGAAAGCAGTATCAAGATTACAATCAGAGAAGATCGCCAAACCCATACTGATCGGTTGCAGAAAAGAAATAGAAAAAATTGCAAGTGAATGCGATGCAGATATCAATGGGATAGAAATCAGAGACCCCGAACATGATACAGAAACAGAGACTTATTCTAAAAAACTCCTTGAACTGAGGAAGCATAAAGGCATGACAGAAGAGAAAGCCAAAGGACTGGTAAAAGATCCAGTACATTTCGGCATGATGATGGTCAAATCAGGACATGCTGAAGGTCTTGTATCGGGAGCAACACATTCCACAGCAGACACGTTAAGACCTGCTCTCCAGATTCTCAAGACAAGAGAGGGTTACAGGATAGCATCATCCTTTTTCCTGATGGTTACCGGAAAAGGACCTTTCCTATTCGCAGATTGTGCCATAAACATTGAACCTGATGCTGAAGAGCTTGCGATGATAGCGGAGAACACTGCACAATCATCCAACATGTTCGGAATGGAGCCAAGAGTCGCATTGCTCTCATTCTCAAGTAAAGGTTCAGGAAAGCATGAGAGTCTAGATAAGATAGCAGAAGCAGCAAACATACTGAAGAAAAAGGATATAATATCTGATGGTGAGCTTCAGGTTGATGCTGCTATAGTTCCTGAAGTCGCATCGCTGAAAGTCAAAGATTCTCCATTGCGCGGCAAAGCAAACATCCTCATCTTCCCTGATCTTAACTCAGGTAATATTGGCTATAAGCTTGTCGAAAGACTTGGTGATGCTCAGGCCATAGGACCCATCATGCAAGGCATTGATGGGGCAGTCAATGATCTCTCAAGAGGGTGCTCTGAAGAAGACATAGTGAATGTCGGAGCAATAACTGCCTTACAGGCAATAGAATTGAATGGGCAGAAAGGACAATGACGGTCACATGTATCATCTCATGAAATTCTTCAGAGTGCCAAATTCGTAGATATCTCCCGCCGCTATGTATACCCTGCTATCCCTGAGCCTGTGATTGCCTGCCAAAAAAGGGCTCATCAACTTCTCTTTTGTGATATCCGAGCCTTCCACAGGATTGAATGAAGGGGTTACTATCAATCTCTTATCTTCATATTCTCCTACAAGAAAAGCCTTGAATTTCTCAAATTTGTGGTCATCACGAACGGTTACACAAGGATGCTCATGCCCGATGATGATTGTGGATGCGTTCTTGAAATCATCATTATCTTGGAGCGTATCCCCGTGGCACACATATATGTCGCCAAGAAGCACGTGATCCATTATATCTATTGAGTATTTCTCACCTATGGGATTGAGTATCTTATCATGATTACCCTTGATAAAAATGAGCTCTGTACTATTCCGAGCAAGCAACTCCGTCAGTCTGAACGTATCTCTCCACTCCTGTCGGGAGACACGACCAAATTCATGCTTGAAGTCACCATTCACAATGATACGCTTTGGTGCTATCTCTGATAGGAGTTCCTTCACCTCATCCATAATCTGAGAAAATAATGTCCTTGGGACAAGGAAACC
>JBKGYM010000038.1:0-8932 GCA_046546115.1 Candidatus Woesearchaeota archaeon | reverse complement strand
TGTATTGCTTCACAAGCTCACGGACTTCCTTCTGTGTCCTTCCAGAACCTTTAGCTATCCTCTCCGATCTTGATGAGTTGATGACATCAGGAGTCTCAAGCTCTTCTTTTGTACAGGACTGCATGATATACTTCCATGTCTTGAGTTTCTCTTCTTGGACCTGGAGTGCATCTTTCGGCATCTTGAGCTGACCCATGCCCGGCATCATCTCCATGATCTTACCGAAAGAGCCCATCTTGGACATCGCTTCCATCTGTTCATAGAGATCAATAAGATTGAATTCACCCTTGAGGAATTTTTTCTGCATATCTTTTGCATCTTCTGCAGAGACAGCTTCCTGAGCCTTCTCGAGCAACCCTTCTATATCACCCATCCCAAGGAGCCTTCCAACAAAGCCCTTCGGATTGAACGTCTCAATATCATCTATCTTCTCACCCACACCGACAAACTTGACAGGCGCGCCAGAGATAGAGCATGCGATAAGAGCGCCACCACCCTTTGCTGTTCCTTCGAGTTTCGTTATAATGACTCCAGTAACATCACACGAATCATGGAATGCCTTTGCCTGCTTCTCAGCCGCCTGCCCTACATCCGCACCGATCACAAGGATACGCTCATCAGCTTTCACAGCCTCATTGATGGAGTTAAGTTCGGAGATAAGATCATCAGAGAGAGCATCACGCCCAGCAGTATCTATTATGATGATATCATGCTTGTCCAGTTCTGGTTCAAATTTCTTATAGATCTCCGATGGATCCTCCATTGACGGGTCACCGAATACAGGGACACCAATCTTCTCACCAGTCTGCTGCAACTGCTTGAAGGCAGCAGGACGCCAAGTATCAGTGGAGATCAAAGCAATCTTCTTACCCCTTTTCTGATAGTGCTTGGCAAGTTTGCCTGCTGTAGTGGTCTTACCGTTTCCAAAAAGGCCGACAAGCATGATCTTCGTAGGCTTCTTATCCAGATTGATCGGCTTGGTCTCCTCACCGAGAAAGACAACAAGTTCTTCATATACAATGGTTATGAGCTTCTCTTTGCTGCTCAAACCCCCTGACGCTTTCTCTTCTAAAGCCCTTTTCTTTATCTTCTGTGTGAGTTCCATCACAAGCCTGACATTCACATCAGACTGCAGAAGAGCCTTCTGGATATCCTTGATAAGGTCATTGATGAGCTTCTCGTCCACAAAAAGGCTGGACCTGATCTTACCTATGGTATCCTTCAGCCTATCGCCTAGTTTCTCAAGCACCATAGAGCACGAGAACAGAAATTAGTTTATAAAACTTGTTAGATTTGCACAGGCATATCAATCAAAACAATACATGCAAGCAAGACAATATTTTTAAACATGAGCAGATTTTTTCAGCCATGTTCGACTTAGAACTCAACAGGATCATCAAACAGATCAAGACGGATGATGCGAAGAATGTCCTCGTACAGCTGCCAGATGGCTTAAAGTCAAGATCTGAAGAGATTATAGAGAAGATAGAGACTGAGACAGATGCAGATGTCTTCATCTGGCTTGGTGGCTGCTTTGGGGCGTGTGACCTTCCACTCGGCACCGAGGAAACAGGCATTGATTTGATAATCAGTTTCGGCCACAATAAGTTCCATAAGACATACTGGTGATACCATGACAAAGACCATGTTCATTGAAGCAAGATGGAATGGAAGAATCCTGCTAGGTGAAGAAGTGCTGGAAAGACTCAGGGAAGAGAATACGAAAAAAGTAGCCCTGTTCGCATCAGTCCAGTTCTTAGCCCTTGATGATGTGAAGAAGCAGCTTCATGATGAAGGATACGAAGTCCTCACAACAAAAGCCAAGCGTACACATAAGGAAGGTCAGGTATTAGGTTGTGATGCGTACCCCGACGCGTTCTCAAACACCGTCTTAGAGGATGCCGACTCAATCGTCTACATAGGTGATGGTCTTTTTCATCCCAAAGCACTTCTCCTGTCACAGAGAGAAAGATCCTGCATGAAAGATATAATCGTATGGGACCCAGTATCTGAAAGCATGAGAATCCTGGAATCAGAAGAAGTGAAAAAACAACTTGATAAAACAGAGGCAAACCTGAAGCGTTTCATCTCGGCAGAGAAGGTTGGCATATTGGTCTCTGTGAAGCCAGGACAACAATTTCTAGACATGGCAAAGAGACTGAAAAGCGAACTGGAAGGAGAACAAGGGAAGAAAGCATACATCTTCATCGATGATTCAATTGACACGGATCAGTTCGAGAATTATCCATTCATCGATGCCTGGGTTAACACAGCATGTCCTAGGATAGGCCTGGATGATCACATGAATGTTTCAAAACCATTGATAAATTCAAGAGAAGCAAAAAATCCCACCGCCGCTTTAGAAAGATTGACAGGCAAATGAGATCAGCAGATAAAAATAGATAACAGATCATACGCTCTGATGCTCATAGAGTGAATTGAGTTCTTCCATATATTCTTCCAACTCGCGCTGCTTCTTGGCGATGACCGAGTCATCAGTGATCACCGAGATGTCCCATTGCAGTGTAGCTATCCTCCTCCTGAGATAATCATAATCCTGGTTATCCACATCATACATTTCAATCACCCTCACAACACAATAGTCAAAAGACTACAATATATTTTAGGTATGACAGCTATATAAACATTTGTCTTCCCTTTATGATGATATAAGTGAAGCCACATAGAAATGAACGGGACATATAAGAGAAATGAATGAGAGTATACATCAATCAATGCCAAAAATCATAGAAGATGATATCTTTCTAGTATCGAATACTCTGGTCCTGTGTGTGTCAACACAGAACTTCTCAGAGAGAAAGAAGCCACATCCACAGATATCCTGGGGTCAAGAGCATCTAGATATTCCAGTAATGCATCAGTGTCATAGACTTTCTTGACGCGTGCAATTGTTATGTGACCCATGAATCTCCTCTCTTGGGTGAAATGTTTTTCAAGAGATGTGTCCAAAGCTGACTGCAGCTCTCTGACTTCTGGAGAATCCAATGCGAGCCAGACAATCCTGACTGCCTTCCTTGTGAAGACTCCTGCCTTTGTTATCTGTGCATTGAATCTATTCATACGTATATGAGACACTCTGGTTTTCACAGTATCAATCTTCTCTTCTGTGATCTCGCCAAGGAATTTGAGTGTGAGATGGATATTCTCTTTCTCCGTGAACTTTCCTTTGAATAGGCCTTTAGCATCCAGATCCTCCTGCAACCTGGCAATCTTCTCTCTCACATGCTCATCAAGGTCCAGGGTTATAAAACATCTCGCAATACCTTCCTTTTCTCCCATGAAGAAACCGAAGCTTTACCCCTTAAAAAATTTTATTAAAGGGTGCTGAACTCCCTGATTTCATGAGAACGCGGTGTCCTTTCTTCGGTAGATGCGGCGGCTGCAGCCTGCAAGACATCTCATACCATGAACAATCAAGATTGATATCAGCTATTTCCACAAGATTGATTCTCAATCTTCAGCATAAGTGGGGTTCTCCGTGAGTGATTCATTCATCTCTTCCTCAGTACGGAAAGATATGCGCAATGGGTTTGGTGCTGTCAGAATGATGAAATCAAAGAAATCATCAAATTCTCCCGCTTGAAGATAATCTTCACCATCATGAGATTCTATGAGCAACTCACTGAAAGATTCTCTGGATGAAGTTAAACTATCATTAGATTCAGCCTCACTGACAACGGAACCTGTGGCAGTACATGACACTGTGAGGATTGATACAATGAAAATCAAGACTACACCGACTATGTCCAGAAAGAAATCACTTCTTATCTTCATACAGTCATGTGTGGATAAAACAATAAGAAGTTTTTCTTTAATAATATCAAAAAATATTCATATGTTGACCGCACACATTCAAATGTGGGATGTCAGAGAAGGAATGAACCCAGGATCATACTACCAAACATCATAACCATCAACAGGTAAAGGAATACCATTATCACAAACTGAGCTGCCCAGACAACCAAGGCTCTTATCCATCCTAACTCAAAGGATACCCTGTAAAGCCAAAGTACCACGATAAAAGCTATCAAGCCACCAAACACTCCACCAAGAGAATGTGAAAGCGATACAAGAAAACCACTGATAATCATGACAAGGATTGTCCTGAGAATACTTGTCTTTCCGCCAAGCAGCTTGACCGCAAGATATAAAGGTAAGGCGCTGACTACAAAGAAGACTATGATCCCAAGTAAAATCCAGATATGAGGAAACATAAGAGGATGCATTCAAGTGTGCTTAAAAACTTTTGTGAAGAAAGATAAATAGGATGAGACGCATTGACATTGTCCATCGGCAATCATGAAATCAGAAGTTTTATAAATAATTTAGATTTTTTCGATTCTGATGGGCCTGTGGTCTAGCGGCTATGACGTCGCCCTTACAAGGCGGATGTCCTCGGTTCGAATCCGGGCGGGCCCACTTTATTCTTATGACATTTCCGGATTCGAGTGCTCGTAACTGGTGTTATGGCAGCAACGCTCTGCTTATGCAATCCGGGCGACCCATTTCATTCTTATGACATATTTGATTGGACATAGTAAATTCTATTGACTTGTGCGAGGCTGATCAGGTCTGGGAGAGGCTCAGCCTGTTCTGATCATAGATCATTGGCTTTAACCTATCGATGACAGCATGCATTGCACACAAGATCAAGCAGGCACTTCAAACATGAGAACTCCAGAAAGGAAAGATTCATTCGATAATCTTATAGCTCTTTTCCCCGATACCTTTCTCTGCAGCATAGTCCACCTGGACATCATTATCCACATTGTTGAACCTACCGAATGCACCATCAGAATTCTTTTCGGCGAGGTCCAAGCTGGCCTTATCTATGGCCACAGGATCATTAGATAACAGGAAACCTATATCCTCCATCATGGGCTTCTGCACCTGTCCAACGCAATCACACTCTTCAGTTATGTCATGGAGCAGGTTGATGAATACCATGTTCTCTGAGCCCACAGTTTTCATGACAGCATCAGCGTAATCGATGGTCTTCTTCTGCAAAGCCTCATTCGTCGAACCTCCCCAGGGGACCTTCACTGCTCCATGTGGACATACGGCAATGCACATCGCACAACCATTACATCTTGCTTCATCTATGGTAGCAACGCCATCTACGATGGTTATCGCATCCTGATTGCATTTTTCAGCACAGATGCCACAACCCCTGCACAAATCCTCAGTGATGTATGGGTTGACATCAGAATGCATATGTAGCTTGCCTGCCCTGCTGCCAAGACCCATTCCTATGTTCTTCAATGCGCCACCAAAACCTGCAGCGATGTGACCCTTGAAATGGCTTATGACAACCATGGAGTCATAATATTCTAATCCCTTACCAAGCTTCGCATCATCTACAAGACCATCATTGACTGGCACCTTGATCTCATCATCACCCATCTCACCATCAAGTATATCTATGGGAGCAAAATCAAACCCGTGCTCTTTCGCCAATCGGATATGTTCAGAAGCAATAGTCCGCGAACCCTTGTACAACACATTGCATTCTACAAGTGCTGCTTCGTGTTTTTCTGATACCTTGTCATAGACTGCTTTGACAATTGAAGGATCCATATAGGTCTTGCAGCCCCTTTCACCAAAATGGACCTTGATGGCTACTTTGCCCTTCAACCGGGACATGTCTATCCTGTCAAGAATCTGTCTGAGTTCCTGTGAAAACTGCACATCGGCCATAGTTCAAGACAAGCCCTTGTCTTTTTAATATTTTTGGTACAGAATTCAATAACAGATCTATATGGTCAGCACTGATAAATTATATAAATGATCAAATGAAAAAGAATACATGGACATCGGCATAATAATAAATTTCTTTGCGATCTTTGTTTTCATCGGCTTTGTCACTGATGCCATCTGGGGGCTTGACATGCTCAAGCTGCTCTCTGATGGTGGCGCTATGCTGATATTATCTGTCGTTTCATTAGCGACATTCAGTATAACCAGGGATCCCGGTCTGGTCTTTGATCTTACTGAAGTGATGCAACAATATTTTGTTAACCAACTTGCCCCTATGTTGATTGGCGATTTTGTAGGAACCACATTATCGAAACTTGCAAAAAGGTTTGCCGGATGATGACAGCATGTCAGAGTAATAGCTTACTGATTGATCTCCCTTGATTTATGTTATAGATGACTTTAGCGAAGTAACTTCCCATCGCAACCTCATCATACCATTCTTCCTCTTCAGAAAAATTTTCCCCGTGATATACCACATCAGTGCCTATCAGTCTTGTAAGGCTCGCCTCCTCATAACAGTTTCGTAATCTCTCAATCGCATCACCATTGAAAAGAGGCAGACTGGCAGCGAAATACACATCATGCGCACCCTTGTCCTTGACACCACGTATTGATTTGACTGTTGTTCCTGCTGTATCAACCATATCATCAATAAAGAAACAGTCTTTATCCTCTACATCACCAACAAGCGTCATATTGTCTACAGTGTTCTTTGAAGTATAATCCCTTTCCTTATGCATGATGCTTAGAGGGAGCTCAAGCTGTCTAGCGTAATAACTGGCTCTCTGAGCGCATCCGGCATCAGGCGCCACAATCACAAGATCATCCATCGGTATTCTCGAAGAGAGATAATCCATGAATCTTTTTGAGGCACGGAGATTCTCCAGAGTGCCTTTCCTGAAGTATCCAGAGATGCTATCCTGGTGTACATCCAACGTTATCACTCTGCTGGCACCAGCATCCTCAAGCTCTCTAGCCACCAATGCTGCAGTGATACCTTCTCTGGCTTTTGACTTGTCCTGGCGAGCATATGGAAACACAGGCACAACTGCTGTTATGTGTTTTGCATCCGATGATGCCGCGGAGATTATTGCTGTCTTCAATGCCATATAGTTATCATTGACACTCATACTCTCTGAACTGTTCTCAACATCCTGGAAGATATAGATGTCCCTGTTCCGGATGCTTTCAGCAATCTCTGTCTTGACTTCGCTGTTCGCAAAGACGAACTCATCAGAATCCACTCTGAAACTCTCATTGAAGCCATGTTTCTCCAAGACTATCCTTTCAAGCTCACCCACAACTTTATCAGCAAAATGCTTTCCAGATTGACACGATATTATGCCTGGTTTTCCACGTGTAACGTCCATCTCAATCTTGTCATCCATCCTGAATCGGATACAGGGATGTTGATTCCATATAATAAATATATCGGAATAGATTACGCTCATATTAGTAGTACAGGAGATTATTTATATCAGGTGAACTGCCACAAGATGATGAGAAGTATTTTTGTTTTCAGGAGAGATCTGCGTCTAGAGGATAATACGGGTCTGAACAAGGCACTCAATGAGGGAGATGTGCTCCCTATCTTCATTCTTGACCCTAGACAGCTTGAAGGACCATACTTCAGCAAGAAAGCATATCAGTTCATGCTCACAAGTCTCAAAGAACTTGATGCTGAACTCAGGAAGAGAGGATCCAAGCTCAATCTTTATAGAGGCAAACCCGAGAATGTCTTAGAAAGATTACCGCAGGACTTTGATGCAGTACATGTCAATGGCGATTACACACCATTCAGTATAGAACGTGATAAGAAGATAAGAGCCATCACTGAAAGAGTTGGTAAATTTTTCTTCTCTCATGACGACTATATGCTTAATCCTCCTGAGAAAGTCCTAAAGCAAGATGGCAGACCATATTCAGTTTTCACTCCGTATTATAATAATGCGAAGGGATACGATATCAGACGACCAGAAACAGAGAAAGGCACATTCCTGAAAGATGAGGATTCTGACGATATAAACAAGATAGAGATAGAATTCGACGAAGATGTATTCAAGAAAGGTGGAAGGGATGAAGCTTTAGTTATCCTGAAGGATGTCAATAGATTCATTAATTACGAAAATGACAGAGAACTGCCTGAGAAAGATGGCACGACAGGATTGAGTGCGCACAATAAATTCGGCACTGTCAGTATCAGAGAGGTATATCATAAGTTCGTTGATGGATTGGGGAAAGAGCATGCATTAGTGAGACAACTGTATTGGCGCGATTTCTTCATGCAGCTGGCATATCATAATCCACATGTATTCGGAGAAAGTTTTCACAAGAGATTCGATGGCATCAGGTGGAGACAGGATCATGAAAAATTCTCTGCATGGTGCGAAGGTAAGACCGGTTTTCCCATAGTGGATGCTGGAATGAGGCAGCTCAACACCACAGGTTATATGCATAACAGATTGAGGATGATTGTCGCCAGTTTCCTCACAAAAGACCTGAAGATTGATTGGAGATATGGAGAGAGGTACTTCGCACAGAAACTTCTGGATTATGATCCTTGTGTGAATAACGGAAGCTGGCAATGGGCAGCAAGCACCGGTGCTGATGCCCAGCCTTATTTCAGGATTTTCAATCCATGGCGACAGCAGAAGAGATTTGATGATAGTTGTAGATACATAAAAAAATGGGTGCCGGAACTCCAAGACCTATCACCGAGCGAGATTCACGCTCTTGAGCATGATACGCCTGATGACATTGGATGCCCAATTCCTATCGTGGATCACAAAGAAGAAAGCATCACTGCTAAAGAGATGTTCAAAGAAGTCAAGCGATGATCCATGTGGATAAGAAGCTGTCCAGTTGATATCTGCTCATGTTGCAGGCACATAGAAAAGATGGAGATGTCGGGTTTTTTATGCGGAATATTTTAATCAGGATCAGAGATATATTGATTGTATCCCTTTTCATATACATAGTTCTAGGCATTTTCGCTTATACCACCCAGGATTCTTTGATATTGATTGGTGATGATGAGGATTTCTACGGATGTGAAAATCTTCCGGAGGCTGCTGTGCCAACAGAACATCAGGGTGAGAGATTCTTCTATGCGAACAATTCTGATGATGCGCTTGTGATCCTGTATCATGGAAAT
>JBKGYM010000037.1:0-9010 GCA_046546115.1 Candidatus Woesearchaeota archaeon | reverse complement strand
ATCATCGCGCTGTTTCTTTTAGTGGTCAACTCGTCGATGCTCCTCATATCCTCTGCGCAGTTTGTCGACCAGCTCATCACTACAAGGCTTATTCTTATGGGGACTTCAGCATTCCTGCTGGCACTTTCATTTTTCCTGGAATTGAAGTATGTTACTGAGACAGAACATAATGTTTCGAAGTCTGCCAAGACCACTAGACGAAAGGCTGCCGGCAAATCCAAGAGAAAGTGATTATTCTTTCTTTTTTGTTTCCTTTGCCTATCATCATCATTCTTCTTAGTTCACTTTAACGAAAATTTTAAAAAAGAGCTCCTGTTAACATTTTACATGTTTTGTTGATTTGAAATCAACAGAAAGGTGTTTTCATGAGCAAAAAAGAAAAGAAAAAGGATGAGGAGCAGCAGCCTTCTGATAATAAGCAGGAGGATCTTGAAAAAAAGAACGAAGAACTCCTTAACACTCTCAGGATGGTCCAGGCAGAGTTCGAGAACTACAAGAAGCGTGTAGAGCGTGATAGAGAGAACCTTGTGAAGAACGCCAATAAGGACCTGATACTTGAGATTCTCCCAATAATAGATAATTTTGAGATGGCGCTCCAGACCTACGATGGTTCAACCGAGGAGTTGCCTGAGTTCGCTAAAGGAATTGAACTTATCTATTCACAGCTCATAGATGTGCTCAAACGCGCAGGTGTGGAACAGATTGAAGCAGAAGGAAAAAAATTCGATCCTCATCATCATGAATGCTTGATGCAGGTAGAATCAGATAAGGAATCTGGCATTGTCATTGAACAGTTCCAGAAAGGTTACACATTCAATGGCATTGTGATACGCCCTTCAAAGGTCAGGGTCGCAAAATGATGAATAAGGGTTGCAATCGCAATCCTGGATGAGATTCCAAAGGAAAAATATTAATAGGCAGTCCACCCAGACGTATAATGGGTGTTTTGATGACTGAAGATTTCCCGACTATTGATATAACCAGGATGACGCCGGAAGAGAGAGTGCTTGAGCTTACAGGCGAGAGCGCAAGGCCCGGTAAGATTTGTGAGCAATCGCCTGGTTTTATCAGGAAAGAGGAAGCAGAACAGATTGCCATGAAGCTGGGCATATCTGTCAGTGAACTAGAAGATGCTTTCCTCAGGGAGATAAGGGCTTACAACACAAAGCTCTACAAGCCAAAACACGAAGCCAAAGAGATCCGTCTGGGTGATAGGTTGACAGGGGCCATACATAAGGCACCCCATGGAAAGTGCGTCTTCCTGGACAAGAAGCATCCAGATAAGCATGAATGTATGATTGAGGATACAATGCCTCTTCACTGCAGGATAGCTGCCCGGGGGAATCATAGTGAGAAATTGCATATTTGGTATATGCTGAATCACGCTGTGAATCCCGATGATCCCCGTTCTCTGAGAGAATGGGCGATCTATCTGAAGACGCATCCGACAATTCCTGGAGGGAGGCTTAAAGACCTGGTCCCTGATGATGATAGGCTCAGGAGCATATTAGAAGCTGATGACTATCATATAGAAGTTCAGGAAGAGGATTAAGAAGACTCTCCCGATAGGAATTAAAAATATAGGAGGCGGATTTTTATGGCAAAGATGATAGGTATAGATTTAGGGACTACGAACTCAGCAGTCGCTGTGATGGAAGGTGGTTCTTCGAAGATTCTCACAAATTCTGAAGGTAACAGAACAACACCTTCCATTGTTTCAGTAACGAAGGATGGTGAAAGACTTGTTGGTGAAGTGGCGAAGAGACAGGCGATAACAAACCCTGAGAACACTGTCACTAGCATCAAGAGGCATATGGGCGAAGATAAGAAAGTAAAGATTGAAGGCAAAGAGTATACGCCCCAGGAGATATCTGCGATGATACTGCAGAAGCTTAAGACAGATGCAGAAGCATATCTTGGTGATTCTGTCAAGGAAGCAGTCATAACTGTGCCTGCATATTTCACGGATGCGCAGAGACAGGCGACGAAAGATGCAGGAAAGATTGCTGGCTTAGAAGTCAAGAGGATAGTGAATGAGCCAACAGCAGCTTCTCTCGCATACGGTCTTGATAAGCAAGACAAGGATCACAAGGTTATGGTGTTCGATCTTGGAGGCGGAACTTTCGATGTTTCCATACTCGAGCTAGGTGATGGCGTCTTTGAAGTCAAAGCGACCAATGGTGATAATACACTAGGTGGAGACGACTTTGACAAGAAGATAATAGATTGGCTTGTCGAGGATTTCAAGAAGAAGAATAACATAGACTTGTCACAGGACAAGATGGCCTTGCAGAGGTTGAAAGAAGCTGCAGAGAATGCTAAGAAAGAGCTGTCATCAGCGCAGAAAGCAGAGATTAACCTCCCTTTCATAACTGCTGATAATAACGGACCCAAACATCTCCAGACATCATTGACAAGAGCGAAATTTGATGAGCTCACTTCTGATCTGATAAAGAGATGTGAAGGGCCAACGAGACAGGCCATGAAGGATGCAGGACTCACTTCCAAGGATATCAATAAGGTCATCCTGGTAGGAGGTTCCACAAGGACACCTGCAGTCCAGGATGCTGTGAAGAACATCACTGGCACAGACCCCGACAAATCAGTCAATCCTGATGAGGCTGTCGCACTTGGTGCTGCAATCCAGGCAGGTATACTTGGAGGCGAGGTGAAGGATGTCTTACTATTGGATGTCACACCATTGAGCCTGGGAATTGAGACATTGGGTGGTGTGTTCACTAAGCTTATAGAGAAGAATACGACCATACCGACAAAGAAATCCCAGGTCTTCAGTACAGCAGCGGACAATCAGACATCTGTCACTATCCATGTCCTTCAGGGAGAAAGGCCAATGGCAGCAGATAACAAGACACTTGGAAGATTTGATCTGATGGAGATTCCTCCAGCACCTCGTGGTGTGCCTCAGATTGAGGTCACATTCGACATTGATGCAAATGGCATCGTCAATGTCAGTGCTAAGGATCTTGGTACGGGCAAGGAGCAGAGCATAAAGATCACTGCCACCACGAATCTGACTGAGGATGAGATTGAGAAGATGAAGAAAGAGGCAGAAGAGCATGCTGAGGAAGACAAGAAGAAGAAAGAGAAGATTGATGTCTTCAATGAAGCAGATAGTATTGTCTTCCAGTATGAGAAAACTCTAAAGGATATGGGAGATAAACTCGATAAGTCAAAGATAGAGCCTATGCAGCAGCGTATTGATGAGCTGAAGAAGCTTCTCGAGGATCGCGAGAACAATTTCGAAGAGATCAAGAAGAAGAAGGATGAGCTCAAGGAAGAGTTCTCTAAACTCGGTGAAGAGTTCTATAAGCATGCTCAGCAACAGCAACCCGAAGGTGATGCTGCAGCTGCCGGAGCTTCAGAAAAATCTAAGGAAGATGAGGATGTTGTAGATGCTGAATATGAGTCTGGAGAGTCTTCCTCGGATGAGAAGAAGGGCAAGGATGAAGAGAAGGACAAGGATAAAAAGGACAGCAAGGATGATTCCAAGTCTTCAGGCAAGGGCAAGAAATAAGAATATTCCCTTGTCTCTTTTTTTGTTATTTGGAACAGCGGCATAGAAAATGGCTTCAGGATATAGATGTGTGATGGCTGATCATGATGATAATGCTGTAGATAGCACAGGGACAATACATCACCCTATCTATCTGGAGATCATGAAAGAGATGAGGCCCAACTACACTCCTCTTGATCTTGAAGGTTTCATTGATATGAACAGGAGGACAGGTATAAGGCGTCATTACATTGAGGACTTAGACTTCAGCGAAGAGGAATGGCAACAGGCCTACAATATGTGGAAAGAGCATCCTCTCCGTGAAGTCGATCCCCCATTCTTCGGAGGTTACCTTGATGTGATGTCGAGATTCAAATCAGAAGAAGGGATATATGTTGTTGTCTCTCACTCTGATGAGGGCCCCATAAGGAGGCATTATGCAAATGCGTCTCCTGAGGTATCGTTGGATATGGTCTTCGCCAGCAATGGTGTTCCAGAGCATGAGAAGCCTTTTCCATGGCCGATAGACATGGTCATGCAGGAGTATGGAGTCTCTGCAGAAGATATAGTGGTCATTGATGATCTCGATCCAGGGATTGATATGGCAAGAAAGAGAGGTGTCGACACGATAGGCACTGGTTGGTCGCATGCTAATCCTGACAGTTTCAGGGAGAAATGCATGTATTATGCTGAGAATGTTAATGATTTAGAAGACATGTTGTTTTGAAAATGGCAAAAGATTATTATGAGACATTAGGTGTTGGCAAGGAAGCTTCGCAGGATGAGATCAGGAAGGCCTATAAGAAGCTTGCCAAGAAGTATCATCCTGATCTGAATAAGGACAATCCTGATGCTGAAAAGAAATTCAAGGAAATCAATGAAGCATACAAGGTCCTGGGTGATGAGAAATCAAGAAGTAACTATGATCGCTTCGGAAGTGCTGACCAATCGCAGCAGGGTTCGGGTTTCGGCGGTTTCGACTTTGGAGGTGGCTTCGACTTCGGCGGAGGTTTTGATTTTGATGATATCTTTGAAGGTTTCTTCGGTGGTAATCCTTTCGGTAGAGGCTCTGGAAAGACAAGGCCGAAACGTGGTGCTGATCTTAGGTATGATTTAAGTATAGATCTTGAAGATGCTTTCAATGGAAAGACAGTACATATAGATGTTCCGAGGATGGAGAACTGCGAGACCTGTGGCGGAACGGGTGCATATTCTGATGAGCATGTCAAGACCTGTTCGAAATGTGGCGGTTCAGGCCGTATAAGGATCACTAGGAGAACCCCATTCGGCATGATGGCTCAGAGTGCCACATGTAACGTCTGTCATGGTACTGGCAAAGAGATTGATAAGGTGTGTCCTGATTGCAATGGAGCGAAACGAGTGAGGAAGACAAGAGACATAAAGGTTGATATTCCTGCCGGTGTTGATTCAGGTTCCCGTTTGAGGCTTGCTGGTGAAGGTGAAGTTGGAGAGAACGGTGGTCCCGCTGGGGATCTCTACATCTTCATCACTGTCAAGGAACACGATGTATTCAAGAGAGAGGGTGATGATATACACATAAAGATCCCGATATCCTATGTCCAGGCAGTGCTTGGCGATGAGATAGAAGTCCCTACAATGGACGGGAAAGCCAAGATGAAGATACCTCCTGGCACACAATCAGAGACTACATTCAGGCTCAAGGGAAAAGGGATGCCCAGGGTGAATTCTAATTATCGTGGTTCGCAATATGTGAAGATCAGGATATCTGTGCCAGAGAAGTTGAATAATAAGCAGAAAGACCTTCTTAAAGAGTATGATAAGCTTTCTAAAGACAGGTTTGATTACAAATCATTCTTCGACAAGATAAAAAGTGCTTTCAAATAAGAGCTCAGTAGATGAAGATGGTGCTCAGTATTATGGTATTAGCGGTCAGGAAAAGTGTGTTTGCAGAGATGATCTGACGATCCTTATGTACAACACCATAGATGATCCATACCATATTTGTCAATCCTATGAGGAGATAAGTGAGCCACGATAACCCTTCTACATTCTTTGTCGTGAAGATATGTATAATCTGGGGCAATGTAAAGAGAGGCGCCATACTTCCGATGATGAGCATTGAATCATCAAGACGTTTTATTTTTGGATCATTATTAGGGTACTTCTTCATGTTCTTGTGATATCTTCTCTTCCTGAGGTGTATATGTCTCAGTCCTTGCATAAGTGTTGACATAAGGTATTTTTTCCCTTGGGACTTTATAATTCTTGCTGAAATCTCACAAAATTAGAAAAAATATATAAACGTAGTTCCCAGGAATTTGTTTGTGAGGGAATGAGCGACGCTCTTGTGAATTATATAATCCAGCAGGTGAATGCTGGTTATAAAGTGGACCAGATAGAGAGCTATCTGAAATCTTATGGTTACGATCATAAGGATGTAGATAATTCTATGAAGATCGCTATAGATATGTCCGCAAGATCATACATAGGATACATCGATAACTTGGTCAACACAGGATATAGCTTATCCCATATCAGGTCATCCATGGTCTCTCAGGGTTATGATTATAGGATAGTTGACCATGCGTTAGAACACTATCACAAAAATTTCTTCTCACGGATCAAAGATACATTAGGTGTATCTCCAGAGTCTTCTCAGAGGAAGCAGGAAGAGGATAAGATAAGACAATATGCCGAGCAAGGTCTCTCTTATGGGTTGACACTGGAGAACATACAATCTAATCTGATTTCTCAGGGTTATGATCTTCATCTTGTCCATAAGGTGATGAATACTTACCGGCAATCACATTTTCATGTGCCCAAGCAGGTTGTCTTCATAATATTGGCTCTCATCACCACAGGCACTTTAGGTTTCTTCTTCTTGGGTGATGGTATGACTTTCAGTAGTGAAGGAGGACTCGATATGCAGGAAAAGCTCCTTGACCTGAAGAGCCAGAATTCTTATCCTGACAAGGACATCACACCAGGTGATGACCTGTATTATAACATAGAAGCCAACCAGATGGGCTATGATCGAGAGTTTGATATTGAGTTCACTTATGAGATACTTGATGGTGACGATACGGTAAGAAGGAAACGAGATACAAAGGCTGTTGTGTCTAACTTAGGGGGCAGCATATCATTACCTTCTAGTCTATCTCCAGGAGAATATGAGTTCAAGGTTACTGCAGACTATAAAGGAGAGGTGGAGGCGACGACAGGTTTTGATTTCGTGGTGATGTCTGAAGACGAGGTTGACGATGATCTGAATGATAGTGAAGAGGAACCTGCTGATGAATCTGCTGATGTTGAGGACAGCCAAAAAGATGATGAGGACGATGACCCTGATTTTGAGATAGACCCTGATGATGAGTTAGAAGAACCTGACGACGATAAGCTCGATGAAGAGATACCTGATGTAACTGATCCTGATTTTGATGAGGACGATTTTGATATATCTGAACTTTCTAAGACACGATTGCTTCTCACATCCGAGAAGAGCAGATTGAGCTCACTTGTAGAGAAGAACGAAAGTGAATATGCTGTCTTCCTCTGTGATAAGGTTGAACATGAGAACAAGAGAGTAGAATGCAAGAATTTCGTAGCCCAAGAATCCGGCGATGAAAATTTCTGTGACGAGATATCTTCAAAATCCAGGAAAGAGATGTGTTATCTTAGTTTTGCACAAGACAAGACTGATAGTGCTCATTGTGAAAAATTCAGCACAAGGCAGCTTAATACGCTCTGTAGAATCTATACAATCAAGAATAAGAATATGGAGCTCCAAGATATCGATGATGAAGATGAATATCGCAAGAAACTCAAAGAGTTATATGGTTGATCTTCATGGAAAGATGATCTGTTTGATTCATCATTGCAGTATTTTTTAAAGATGGAATAATATAGTAGAAAATTTAATAAACGGATACAGCAGAATGGTATGTGTGATTTGGTTGGCCAGAAAATTTTCAATCCATTTATATCTTATGTTGTTGTTCATTTCTGTTCTTGCTGCTATTGCTCCTGTTTCTGCGACAGACTATCTTGATCTCAGTATAGAGGCAGAGGACATACATGTCGGTGAAGAGGCTGAAGTGCTTCTTGGAATCACTGGCAAAGACGATGTTCTAGAGAGTACGGTTCCTGCTGATATCGTATTTGTCATAGATCTTTCGGGAAGTATGGCATGGGATGTATATGGTGATGATCTTAGGCCGGAACAGATGGAGGATTCACGGATTGCCATAGCACAGAGGACTGCTATGGATTTCATCGATCATCTTTCCGAGACTGAAGAGAACAGAGTGGCATTGGTAGCGCTCACGCACACTTCTGAGGTGGTAAGGGATTTTACTGACATCACGAAAGCAGATTCATTGAAGTCAGACATCTCCCAGATGCGTCCTTGCGGCGGAACTAATTTCTACATGCCTATGGAGGAGGCCAACAGGATTCTCAAGGAAGATGGCAGGGAAAATGCGCAGCAGGTCATAGTATTCATGTCTGACGGAATCCCGACGATAAGCAATACCTATGATCCTGAAGGTGACGGGGATGAAAAATATGAACGTTGTGATGTCAACCCTCATGATAGATACACTGCAGAAGGTGAAAGATTCACTTGTGATGTACATTTCTATCAAGACAGAGACTATGACTTCGGGTGTGATGGCACGAACATAAGAGAAGAGCACAAGGATGCTGCTCAGAGTGCTGCTGAGACTGTCAAGGATGATGGTCATAAGGTGTTCACTATTGGTTTCGGTAGCCCTGATGAGATTGATGACACGCTGATGAGGAAGATGGCAAGCAAATCTGATTATTACAGTTTCGCAGGGTCTGAGGAGGAGATGTCAAGCATATATCAAGAGATAAATCACGAAGTCAAGAGCACAATAGCTAATGATCTCGTGACAAGGGTGGCGATACCTGAAGGATTATCTTATACAGGACGTTCGAATGTCTATGGTCGTTCAGACATCTCGGAAAATCAATCGGGGAATGAGCTTGAATGGGACATAGGTACTCTATCCCGTGATGAAGAAATAGGCATATCATTCTTTTTGCAAGCTGATGAGCCGGGGACATATGAGATAGGAAGTCCACACTCCATAACAGAATATACTGATCATACTGGCACAATCACTGAAGAGCATTTCCCTGACGATGCATTGGATGTCGAGATGCCCAAACCCGAGATATCTTCTCTTGAGGTTCTAGGGGACTCATGTGACAAGAAACTCCCAGAGACTGTCCCTGTGACTGGAAAAGCCTGCGTGGAAGCAGAGATTGAATCACATGATATCGACGAGGACAGGACAACAATTGATGTGTCTTCCATCTCATCTGACAGTGAAATCTCTAATCCTGTCTGTTCAAAGTCAGGAACGTCTTCTCCTTATACTTTTACCTGCAGATTTGATGGTATCGATGTAGATGTCTCAGAGCCAGGGAGTTATCCTGTTGCATTGAGAGTTTCAGATGATTTAGGAAATTCAGATACTGACACTGCCC
>JBKGYM010000036.1:0-9159 GCA_046546115.1 Candidatus Woesearchaeota archaeon | reverse complement strand
TTCTTCATCATCTGGATCATCTTTACTCTCCAGATCACCAGATTCCCTGTAGGGACTGAATTCGAGGAAGACCCTGATGCCATATTCAGCATCCTCTATATTAGACACTTCATCGATCACATCATCCAGTGTGAACACTATAAGTCCATCATCATCTGATGATACGTCGACATCAATCTCATCCAATTGAGGAAGCTTTGTGTCACAATCTCCATTGACATCTATACAGTATCCCTGTGGGAACGACCTTGACTTATAGTCAGGAGCTACACAACACTTCTCACCTTCCCTGCATCCTTCACCTGAGGATCCGCATGTACAACTATCAGGCTCATGGCCCATCCAGAGATTACCAGGATCAGGACAACTATCGTTCTCATCACCATCATCTTCTATATCCTCTCCGCCAGTTCCTTGCTCTACATCTATGGTGACAGAACGTGTCTGCTGCTGTCCATTGTAGCGTATGATAGAGCCATCCTCGCCGCGCAGCTGGAAAGTCAACTGTACCTTTGACTCAGCTTCACGGTCAGTGAGTTGCCTGATCACTATAGGGAAATTGTCAACCTCATACCTCAGATCCAATCCAGCGAAAGAGAACTCATAAACATCTTTATGGTCATCCTCATCATACTCAATGATACTCACTGGTTCTGCTGACCTGTCCTCATCAGGGACAAACTCATCCTCCTGGGTATCGAAGTGGCCTGGCTGAGCATCAAGGACTCCTTCCTCAGCAACTTCTATCCTGTATGCGTGGCTGTCCATCTCACAGGTTCTCCTCTCTGTTTTATCTCTGTCCGTCATCAACCTACAGTCCACGCTATCGTCTCCCCTGAAGTCTGAGCGATCGATAGTGAACCTTGGAACATCATAGCTCTCACTATCAGCACCCTTGCCGAACCTCACCGCAGAATCTGAAGTGATCGTTATAGTCTTCACATTGCTTCCCCTTGCAGTCCATGGATATTCTTCGCCAGCACTCGTCTCCGCGATTATCCTTAGCTCCACGGGGGTACCTGAAGTGCCAGGAGAAGTATATCTTCTCACAGTGTAAGGGTGGAACTCAACAGTCCTCTTATCTACAGGATCGTCAAGATATATTGTGTCACGCACAGGCTCAGGATCCTCGACAAATCTTGCAGAACCATCCTGCGCCGCCACATTACAATGATATTTGCCATCCAAGACATCGAACTCGCAGAATCCAGGAGCGTCCCCGCCTTTCTTGATGATAGAATCAGTGCTGCATTCTGTTTCTCTCGTGACAGTCTCGCCATCATTATTCTCATATCTGGCAGTCAGCTTCACTTTATCATAACGGTAATGTCCCTTATTAGGACTTGTCGCATCAACGACGATGAATTCCTGCTCATTCAGTTCATCGCCTCTTGCCAGCCCTTTGCTCTCAGAGAATTGGCTGCTTACATCGTACGTCTTCCTCTCTCCTATATGCTGGCAATCACTGCCACTCTCTGTAGAACAGACAAGCTCAATATCCACATTAGTATCAGGCGCGCCAGAGATCACGAATGGAGAGACCTCATAGACATGAGTGGCAATGCCTGTGGTAGAGTCAAAGGTCTGGAATCTTATATCCGCACCGCAATTGAGCACAGGCTCGACAGGTGTCTCGTCTCTGGCTGCTTCTGCAACTCCTTCAAAGAACCCATCTGGCAATTCACCGTGGAGCATGAAATAACAGAGCGAATTAGCGAAATTCTTGTCAACGAAAAGATGCTCATACATTGCAGTATCCCCATAATCATTCTCTATGCGGGAGCTCATCCTCCTTCCGGTAGCAGATAAAGCATCCATCACACCAGGGGAGCTATCCTCTTCCTCATCATCACTATCCTGCCCTATGCCGACGCCTGCGCCCGCATAGCTTGTGAAGCAGTCAAAAGCAGTATAAAAGAGATCACAGATGTATTGGCTGAATGCCTGCTGACACATACCTGCGTCTCCATCGCCTGTCTCTTCAACAGACTTGAAACAATCAGCGATAAGTCCTGAGACCTGAGCGATCTGGTCAAGATAAGCATCGATAGCGCTGAAGCAACCACAGGTGAGCGCATCATAGATGCCACCTGCAGGATCAAGGATATTCTCATCCGATGCCTCGGTAGATGTACACATATAATTGGCGATAGCCGGAGTCATCTGGTTGTTAGAAGGATGCGGTAACCTTGGACAGCAAGGATGCCCTACATTGCCGGCAGCACAACTCTCACAAGCTTCTCCTGAACTATCAGCACCACAAGCATCAGGATCCTCGAGATTTGCGGTGAAAAGGTCAAGAGAAAGCGGGATCTCTTCGTCTGATGTTATCCTGTCATCATCGCTAGAAAGCTCAAAAGACCCACGTTCTGTCTCTGACCTTGTGAATTTCTGTGGATCCACATCAAGCAGCATGACATCATTCGCTACATACTTGCTGTCTTCATATATCTTTGTCTCCACAGAAGGCTCGATCCAGAAATAATCATCATCCTGTATTATGCCAAACTCATCTTCTCTCATGTCGTTGCAGAAGTTCAGTTTTCGAGAGAGATCCCCCAAGGAGATTGTGGTGTCATCTGCACAATGCTCCTCGAATTCTGAAGTCTGTACTTTTTCTCTGTTATTGCTCCCAAACATGCAGAAGGATTCCTTGTAAGGGTTTCTGAAGAGGCAGTCATACTCATGCTCATACTGGTATTCCTTCTCACACCATTCTGTCTGCTTCACCTCCTGCCATGTCCCTCCATCCTCATGCTTGAACATGCTCAGGACCCGCTCTTCACTATCAAACTCATAAGGAGGTTCTGCATCTTCAGAAGATACTCCACGTCCCATCACTTCTGAATTGAGGACTTCTGTACGATAAGGATTGTTGTCGTGTTCAGAATCAGGATCATTGACAGTGTCCTTGAATCTTGCGCAATATGATGGCCTGAAATCACCGCTCTGATCAATGAAAGTCATCATATCATCACTATCAGATATCCCTTCAAAGATCTCGCCAGCTTCATCATCAATATATTTCTCGAAAGAAGGTACTGAATTGCATGCTACCCTTCCACATGTGAGCTTCCTTAGCCCTTTTATATTTTCTGCGTTGGACATGCTATCAAAACAGCTCTGCACTTTCTCTGCATTCTTCGCATCTTCTTCATCATCAGGAATCTCGACAGTATATTCCTCACCATCCTCCACTACAGGATGATCATTCATGTGAGGAGCTGCCCTGGTACAGTCATATGTCTCCTTGAACGATGCTGCAAATTCACCCACAACCGTCGCGAAACAGGCCTGTGTGCTACGCAATACAAGAGGCTCAGTATACTCTTTTAGCTCTTCAGCTTTATCCCTTGTCCAGGATGCGACATCCGATGCCCACTCCATAAGATCATTAGGAAGATACTTATCCGTGTCAACACGATTATCAATCTGGACAGCCATGTCGAGGCACTCCTTCTGTACTTTATCTTCTCCATCGACAGAATATTCAAGCTCGATCATGAGAGCAAGGCGCACACAACCGATTTTAACAGGATCCTCTACATCTTCCATCCCAAGAGCCATGTCAGAGACAAGACAATGTCCCTTGTTTGTCTTCGCGACTTCCTTCTCCCGCTCAAGCATTGATTTATCGTCATCCATCGCGCTATGCCCGTCGGGAAGCTTCAATCTTATCTGTGTGTAAGCATACTCATCCATCTGGTTGACTTCTGGTTCCCCTTGAATCCAATCTGCATTATAGCCCTGTGCCTGGTGTGCTGCCATAGGCGCATCTACAACTCTCATATTCACATCAGAGATATTATCTTCAGGGCCTGTGGAATCCAATTCTACCCCAAAACCTATCGTCGCGATACCCTCTATGAGGTGCCTTGGGATTATCTCGGAAGGCATGAATGAATCAAAATCAATGTTGAAATCCCTGTCACCACCGCCACAAAGCGCAGGAGTGATGGTTCCTTCATCAGTAGCCTCATTCCCAAAACGGTCCTCAGCATATATGGCCACATCATTGGGCCATTCAGTATCCTTAAAACCGCCTTCAGCTTGCAGCTCGCTGGGATCCTCCCCTTCTTCGACAAGAGCATTGAACTCCCTCTTAGGATGCACTTTCTGTGAGAATTTGCCTGAACTATCAGTAGAAGTCGTATACTCCTCCTCACCATTCTTGCCCTCGTTGAGTACGATGGTTATATCGGATGGCTTTGAGGTCTTTCCTCTTATAGTAGTATAGAAGCTATAGATGACATCATCACTATACTCGTCCAGATTGCTCTCGACGAAAGTGAGCTCCTCATCGTCAAGCTCCACCTCATAATCCCTGGAAAAGACATTGCCATCTTCATCCACCGCTCTGAGCCTCAATATATTAAGTCCTGATTCCAGAGAGATTGTCCCAGAGAACTCTGATTCGACATGCTCATCAACCTCGACATCTCTTACATCCCTGCAGACATCCTCTACCTCACGAGGCGGCAGAGAGAAATATGTGCCTTCATCTGTCTTCGCATCAACAGGATCAGAGAATGGTCCTAATTCACAAGAAGAGTCTATCGGCCTGACACGATATTCATAAGCAGTATCAGAGATGACTTTCTCATCCGTATAGCTGCTCGAACTCACAGTATCAATAGGTGTATCATCACGATAGATAATGTAACCTTCCGCATCACCAGATTCCGAACCATCCCAGGATAAGGCAATCTTACTATCAGTCGCTTCATCAACCTCAAGGTCACCCGGATCACCTGGAGCTTCATGATCATCGTCCAGCACACGTGAGATATAAAGGTCTATAGGAGTATCTGTCTCAAGAGAAACATCAAGCTCACTCTCCGATGTATATTCAGGGAAAGAATCAACATCAACAGATGGTGGTTTTGCAGAACCCTTGCCCTCTACCACAACATTGCATGTCTTATTGGCAGAATTCCCGGACATATCAACAACTTCAACAACAATCTCTACCTCTTCATCGGAAGAGAGGGGAACACGCTCAATCACGAAAAGACCATCATCAGGCACGTCCCTTGACATTATGTGTGAACCATCCCTGTGTATCCTTACCTCTGAACGAGGTCTTGTGTGTCCTCCAACCATGATCTCACGATTCTTAGAGAACTCCTCACATTTTATGTCCTCTACAGGAGGCGCATCCTCATAACCACCATACATGAAAGAATGGCTTTCGGAAGATGCACACTCATCCTCAGCATTGCATAGCTCTACAACATACTCATAGAGATTACCTTCTTGCAGAGCATCCAGTGATACTTCATGAGAAGTCTGATGATCATCTTCAGGTGACACCGAAATCTCTTCATCAGGAGCATCCTCAGAAGTGAACTTGACAGAACCGAACGCATACTCATCCGTCTCAATGTTAAGAAGTGGAGGATCAGAGTCCTCATCAAGCGTAACATCAGTTATCACTGGGGGTTCCTCGGGACTCTTAGACTGTGCGGTGATTGAACTCTTAGGGCCTTCATCACCATCCTGTGAGATGAAAGCGACCTCATAATCATACTCTGTGCCAGCATCGACGTCATCGTCCACATAACTATCCTCTGTCCCAAGCTCAGCATACAGATCCCCGTCCCTGTATATGTTCACAGCATATCCTCCTTCAATATCCCATGAGAGCCCTATCGCAGAAGCAGATATATATGATGTATCTAGTGATGCTGGCTGCGGTATATCGTCATCAGCGAATACGACAGCTGTATTGGCAGGCATCAGCAAAAACATGAAGATTATAAACACTGATGTGATCCTCCATAAAATCCCTTTCTCGTCTTCTCTCATATGTCCACCTTGATTGATTACTGTGAATTGATTGAATGTCATATATGATATTGCATCAATTGAACCTAGGATGTGCCTCCTCCTGATACTTATCAGATTCAATATATTCAAAAATCTCCATCTGATTCTCTGGCTTATCCACGGGCAGCGGCGTTGGAGAGAGTTCCGCTACACTGAAGACAATCTTGTTGCGTCCTGTTGCATCCATGTAGTCATATTCAAAATCTCCCTTGTAACCTCCAGTGACTGAACCATCCCGATCAATCAGCAACAGGTCGACCTCATATTCTGCCCCGTCCTCTATGAGCTCAATCTCTGGCAAAGGTTCGCCAGGCACAAACTCGAAAGCGATGACCTCATCATGATCTGCAGGATCCAATGTGCCGACAACAACCTCATCATCCCCTATTGGCTGAGCTGAAGATAGTGCATTACTCCTTCTCTTCTCAACATCTACAGTATAGGTCTCAAGCTTTTTCATATCAATCTGTATATCTTTCTGATCCTGAACATGCTGCTCTCTCACGGGCAGATAGCCCTCTTTCTCAACGTTTATGAATCCTCCTGAACAACTTGATGGAATACCCGTCGTAAGCCGGTACGTCCCAGCTTCCGCTCTTGTCTCGCCGAGCTTACAGCCGAACTGCAGGCAATCATAGCTAATCTCTGCACCGCGCAAAGGATTATTCGTGTAGCCTCCAACGCGTCCTAAGACCTCAATCGTATACTCTCCTGTGACATCATCGCATGGATCCTCAAACTGGACAGGCTCTGATTCAAGCGTGAACGAATCAGCTTCCTTATCTGGAAGATTAGATTTTATAGAGACTGGAAGCGCAAACCTGAATACATAGCCATCACCCTGGAAAGCATCCTCGTCAACAAGATTTATCTCAACAAGGAAATCTACATCATAGGTGAAATGTCCCATCTGTATCGGGAAAGGAATGCCTAGATTCGGCAATCTAAGCATATTGGTGGAGATCATTCCAGCTGAACTGGGCCTTATATTAACACTCAGGTAATCATCAGGGTAATATTTGACAATCGCTGCAATGTCTTCGAAAGACATTTCTGAGTCCATATCATAATCTTCAGGGAGCTCATTCGGATCAAAGAAGAGGTTGAAATAATCGTAAGAATCAGCAGGAACATCTTCCGGGATGTTGCCTTCCTTCACATCAAGAGCGTCATGTCCCTCGAATCTTTCATACTCGTCTTCAGGTAGATCGAAATCTGGATAATCTGTCCCTTTGAATCTCACTCTCTGGAGATTATAGAATATCAGGAGATTTATCTCTTCCCGTATCTCATCCACAGACCATCTCTCTTGTCTAGCAGAAAAGCTTTGATGGGTTATTGGGATATCTGGATGCGCAGACATCTGATTGAAGAGTTCCATCTCAAAATTGGTGTTCCTCGCTTCAGAGTGGACAATCCTTTTCCCTAGCTCGTGCATCCGTCCAAGCTTCACCCGGACATCAGCATGGAAATCCTCATAGTAATCCGTCTGCGATGCTTTCTCTGCGGACACATCTATGGGATAATACGCTTCTACAGATACCTTGTCATCAGAGATCACCGTATCCACATCGATAGGCTCACGCTCCGTCACATTATATTCTGAGAAACCCTCGAAATCATAGAGGCATGAATGGATATTATCTTCGACATAACCAGAGATCTCCCTCTCCATACCCTCAATCGTAGGGACCCTGGACTCTCCTTTGAAATACCAAGAAGGTATACCGAACTCATCCCTGGAACCGAGCGAGATGAACGCGTCATCGTTCGCCCTTATATAATACGGCAATTCCAGATAACCACCCTGGAAACCAATATTGTTCAGGGCGCTTTCTGTGGTATCCTCCATACAGATTTCCACATAATCCCTGAAAGAAGTGGGGGTCTTCCTGAAAGTCTGAGTATCAACAACCTGTTGCGTGGCTGTAGCGAAATAGATGGCAATGCCAATCAATGATAAGACAACCATCCCTGCGATGATAAATATTGAGACCTGTGATTTCCTAGATGAGTATCTGAACAATTTTAATCCTCGCATTACAACCTAAAAGATTCTCAGGATTGGAGACTTATAAATATTACTATTTTATGGTCTGCAGCAAACATCAATCACTGATCCATTGCCTGGAAAAAGAGAACATCACTTCCCGTAAACCCTCTTATATATGACCGCGATGAGTCTCGAAAGATATAGCCTGAGGACACCAAGTGCGACCAGATAGATGAGAACAGTAGCCACCAACACCACAACACCGGGCAGGATGAAATTCATAGGAGCATAGACCAGGTTGAGAAGCCATGACAGCAAAGAGAATATGAGATAAGCCAAGACGAAGTACTGGATATTATTGATTCCAACGCTTATCATGCTATTGATAGAATGGAAGAACCTTGAGCTCCGTGCAAAAACATAATTGAATACAGTGTACAGGTGTATGAAGAATAACAGGATCAGCGTGGTGAAGGCAGAGATTGCCATCAGCCTTTCTGGATACTCAGCTATGTTAGGCACGGAATTCAGGCTCAGATAGATGATCACACCTGGTATCAGCATGTAGCCTGCAAACAATAGCAGAGTAGAGAAATAATGCTTGGCGAACTTGTTGAAGCGGTTGCGCAACCTCTCAGAAGCCAGCCTGGAGTTGGAGAGCATCCTCCATATGAAAAAACGGGATGATATATATGAAACAGACAGTACCACCACAAAACCTATGAACAACAGAATTATATTCATGAACATGGTCTCCACGTCAGGAACAGCACCGCGTGTCGAGGCTTCTAGGAATACAGAATTAATATCCTGGAATATATTCAGTATAGGATTGATGAACACGTAGAAAGAAGCAAACAGCATGGCGATGACAAACATATCCGCCAAGACAGACACCATAAGTTTCCGTGTCTCAAGCGATTTCTGGAAAAGCGCATAATTCCGCTTCAGGTACGTGGTTATTCTCATAGGAAAGAGCTCATCACCTTCTTTTAATATTTTTTGGTATGAGAAGATAGATATCTATAGATAGGGACCTTATCTTATTCATCATGGAAGGTCATTAGGTCCAGAACCTTCATCATCGTCATCATCATCGTCATCCGAATAATCATGTCGGTGTTCATTATAGGTCTCTTCGGCAGACTCTATGTCTGTCTTGAACGTCTTTCCGGAGCCCTGACTCCCGAATGTCTCCACATAAGCCCGTGGGTTGCCCCTTGTGAACTTGAGCTTGAACGTGTCAAACTTGATGCTGCTATCATCATACCATGTATCTGATTCAATCATCTGCAATGCTTTACCAAAATAAACAGGCTCGTCCTCAAAAAGATAAT
>JBKGYM010000035.1:0-9569 GCA_046546115.1 Candidatus Woesearchaeota archaeon | reverse complement strand
AGATACTGGAGCTCTATTCACAGTCACAAACGAATTCGGTTCAAGAGATTCCGAACGGATCATGATGGGGTAATATGAATGGTACAGTTGCATAAGATAGATCTGGACAGGGACGCTCTGGGCAGGAGCATTGGTGGAGGCATCCCCATGAACTCTCTTGTGCTTGTGGAAGGTCGTGATGGAGCAGGAAAGAGCATCTTCGCGCAGCGGCTGGTCTATGGATTACTCACGCAGAACACTACTGTGACCTATCTGAGTACTGAGCTTAACACCATGGGTTTTGTGGAACAGATGGCATCTCTCGACTATAATGTCACCGATCACATTCTATTCGAGAAACTTCTTTTTCTGCCAATGTTCCCTTACCTTGGTGAGATGAAGCTCAGTAAGAATTTTGTGAAGAACCTCATGGCAGCGAAAGAGATCTTCGCGAAAGATGTCATAGTCTTTGATACATTCTCTTTTCTTCTCATGCAGAATGATCTTGATATGGAGTCAAATCTCCAGCTGATTAAATTTCTCAAGAAATTGAATTCTATGGGGAAGACCATCATCTTCTGTGTTGATACTGACCATATTGATACTAAATTCACGACAATTATGAGATCCATATCTGATCTGACTTTCAGGGTAGAGGTGAAGACTTTTGCTGGAGAGCCGATCAAGGTCATATTCATTGACAGATTCAAGCGTCCGGGAGATAAGACAATGTCAGCTGTACCTTTCAAGGTAGAACCGGGTAAAGGGTTCGCTATAGAGATCGCAAGCTTCTCATAAGGATGAATGGTGAGAATAATGGGAGAGAAAGAGAGACACATAACACAATCGTTGAATGAGGCGATGGCAAAATTCCCCCACCTTAGAAGATATGTCAATGAGATCAAGAAGAAGATGGGCACGCCAGATTATTATGTCGAGCTAGACAGATCGCTGAAAGGTGAGACGAATCCTAACATAATCTATGGCGTCAATGATCCTATGTTCATCCACATATATCATGAAGAAGGCAAGGGCATGATATATAATGTTGTGGAGCCGAGAATAAAGGATGAGGACCAAAAGATCTTCGATGAAGTGATGAATAGGCTCATTGAACTTGCGCACAAATACCCTGTACCTGAGAATGTTCTTGAGATTGGACCTGTTCTTCTCAAACTGTATGATGAGATTGTCTCCATTGAAGGAAAGGGGAATGAGGTGCTGGATAAGTTCAAGGGAAAGATACGGCTCAGCCAGGAGCAGTATGACACTGTCAAATATTATATCATCAGAAATCGTGTGGGTTATGCGAAACTGGAACCAATATTCTATGACCCTAATATCGAGGATATACACTGTACGGGTGTGGGTAACATAACTATGATCCACAAGATATTCGATATGGTCCACACTAATATAACATTTCCTACAGATCTAGAGTTGAACAGGTATATCATTGAAGTTTCGGAGAGAGTAGAAAGACCAACATCCGAAGCTCAACCTGTTATGGACGCCATCATGCCAGACGGATCCAGGGTAAATTTCATATACGGACGAGAGGTATCCCTTGAAGGTTCTTCTTTTACCATAAGGAAGTTTGCAGAAGTGCCTGTGAGTATCACACAGGTCATTGATTTCTCCACATTGAGTTCAGAGATTGCCGCTTATCTATGGTTGGCGCTCGAGAATGGGATGAACACATTCGTATGTGGTGAGACGGCTTCTGGTAAGACAACAACGTTGAATGCTATGTCTGCATTCATAAAGCCTGATGACAAGGTATATACTGTTGAGAACACACCTGAAGTAACCATGCCTCATGAGACCTGGCAGCATCTTGTGACCAGGGAGGCAGGGAAAGAGACTGATGTCACATATCAGGATCTTCTCGTAGCGTCGTTGAGGTCGCGTCCTAACTATATCATCGTCGGAGAGATAAGAGGTGCAGAAGGTGCAATCGCTTTCCAGGCTATGCAAACAGGCCATCCTGTCATGAGCACTTTCCACGCAGGTAGTATCAAAAGTCTTATACAGAGGCTTACAGGTGATCCGATCAATGTGCCGATCGCGTTCATCGATAATCTCAATATAGGGCTGATACAGATGGCAGTGAGTAACAACGGAAAGTTTGTAAGGCGTGTACTCAGTGTCACCGAGATTGAGAGGTACTATGAGCCAGAGAACAAGATGATCTCAAGGGAGGTATTCACCTGGGATTCCAGGGAGGATGTCCATAATTTCAGAGGCCTGTATAACAGTTATATCTTGGAGAAGAAGATTGCTATGATGCTCGGTTTCCAAGACACCAGGGACATCTATAAGGAGATGTTCAAACGTGCTAAGATTCTTGAGCAGATGGTGGCTCATAAGATCTTCAACTATTTTGATGTGTGGGAGATATTGAAGAACTACCACATCAGTGGTGATAGCGCACTTCCTTTCCAGATATGATATCTTTGATGTGATGACTGATGAATGCGAAAGCGATAATAACCAACATTGGCTATCTCTCCTATACAGAATTCATCTTCAAATTTGTCTTTCCAATCATTGGCGTATGTGGGATCGCCATGCTATTCATGTTCTATATGAGAACTATTATGGATGTCATACCCTTCTTCATGCCATATATAATCTTCGCTTTCGGTCTCGCTTTCGTCTTCCTATACCCATATATCAATTTCGAGAAGAAGAAGATAAACATAAACAACAATCTTCATTATTTCATAACATATATAGGCAGCATCTCTACACTTCAACTGACTAGGACTGATCTCTTCAAACATGTCGCTGATAAGGAATCTTTTGGTGAGATCTCTAAGGTGTCAAAAAAGATCCTATATCTGGCTAAATCCTGGAATCTGGGTTATGCGCACACTTGCAGGAAACTAGCAACTTATATTCCTTCACCTGTTTTCTCAGATTTCCTTGATCGCTTCGCAGCAATTATGGATTTCGGACAGAACGTCGAAGTCTTCCTTATAGATGAGCAGGATGCCGTGCTTGAAGACTATAGTGTCGCTTACAAGAAGTCCATGGAGAATATAAGGATGCTTCAGGAGGTATTCATCTCCATGACTATCGCCACAGGTTTTGCGATGTCTATCTCTTTGCTCCTCCCTCTGGTCATGGGAATCTCGGTAGAGATTGTTGTCAGGTACAGTTTGATAGGTGTGATAATAATAGATCTTTTCCTTTATTTCCTGATAAAATCGATAATCCCTTCTGATAAGCTTTGTCATAATCTCAAGATAAAATCAAAAGAAAGGCTGAAAGTGAGGAAAGTCGCACTTATTGTCATCCCTCCTACGGTCATCCTATTATTCCTGATGATGCTCTGGAATCCATTCTCTTTCCTTGTCAATATTGGCATAGGCATACTTCCTCTGCTTGTTGTGGGTTATTATGGTTCGGCCGAAGAGAAGAAGATCTTCAATCGTGATAAGTCTTATCCTGCTTTTGTAAGGACATTGGGTAGTGTGACAGAGATCAAGGAGGGAGCAGTCATAAGCAGCATCTCTGCGTTGCGTGTGCATGATTTCGGTTCGCTGAACGATCTTGTGACAAATGTATATCGGCGCTTGAGACTGGGGTGTGATAAATTCCAGACTTGGTTATATTTCTCGGGTGAATCTGGAAGTAATCTTATCCATCAGTTCACGCAGATCTTCGCTGAAAGCATATATTTGGGAGGCAATGGCCAGAAGATTGGCGAGATAATTGCCACCAACTTTAACAAGCTTCTCTCTTTGAGGCGATTCAGGATACAGTTGGCATCCGGACTCAAAGGAGCATTCTATGGTGCTTTAGTAGGCTTCAGCGCATCGGCATACATCACTGCAAAAATCTCCCAGACTTTATCAGAGATGTTCTCAGCTCCATTTGATATGGTTGAAGAGTCAGGGGAGGTAGCAGACGCTTTCGGCAATATCCTTCCCCCTGCTCCTGCTGTTAACTTAGAGCTTGTCCTGGCTTATATTGGTCTTATGGTGATTGTGCACGCTCTTATCTGCTCTTTGACTGTCAAGGTTATTGATGGGGGCAGTCCTTATGCGTTCTTCCAGGATTTTGTCCTCATGATCTGGATTGGTGCGGTCATATCTGTTGTGGTCCCTAACTTTGTATCAGGGCTTCTTCCGGAGGGCGGGGGTTCCGAGATGAAGACAATCGAAGAGATTGAGACATTAGGCATAGCGATGGCCTTACCCCTCCAATATTTCCTGACACGGATGAAGATAAGGCCACGTAACCGGGCCAATCAAAGAAGATCAGCTGAGGTTGATGCCTGATGTTCTTTGGTAAAAGAGCAGATACTGGGGTGGGGACGTTGATCATGTTCATTGCTATGATCATTGTTGCGGGGATAACTGCTAATGTCTTGGTACAGAGTGCTCAGTCCATGCAGAACAAAGCTCTTCATACCGGTGAGCAGGCAAGACGTGCAGTGTCAACATTCGTTGAGACCAATAGGATTACCGGTGTCAATATTTCATCACAATTTGTGAATGACCTACGGATTGATGTGAAATTGGCACCAGGTTCAGATCCAATAGATCTTGAATACTCCATGATGAGTGTTGATACTTCTACTTCCGGATATACATATACTTATTCTTCTGGGGATTGTGAGAGAGGCCAGAACGGTTATGAGGTCAATGAATCGGGGAACAACGGCACATTCACAGTAAGATATCTGCTTGAGGGCTCTTCTCATAGTAGTGGATATATCTCTAAGGGTGACAGAGTGGAACTATGCATCGCACTTGGTGAGCCATTAAGAGAAGATACAAAGATGAGCGTAAGTTTCGAGCCACAGAGTGGTATGTCTACAGAAACATCGTTCGTGTCGCCTAACATCATGACTTCAGAAAGGGCACGTCTCTATCCTTGATATGTGCCAGACAGATTGCTAAACCACTCATTGCATGATACCTAGAAGTCCATAAGCTAATCTGTCGGCAGCTTTTACTGTTTCTCGTCCATCGCTTCCTTGGACAATATAGCAGTTATCTGATTCTTCATATACGCTGGTGAAGCTTCCAATCCTGAAGATGACCGCTGTTGAATTATCTGGCAGGTTCTCACAGTTCACAACTGGTATTGTCTCACCATCTTCTGTCTCGGGAATCTCTTCTCCTTCGGGAAGATGTGTGAGGGTTGCCTTTGCTGGTATATTGAATATGTTATTCCGTGTTCCGATTATCTTACCCACTTCGACTGCTGCCAACCCGATCCTCCTTGCTTCAGTGCTGCTCTTATCATCCATGGGTGGCATCGATAGGTATATGAAATCACTTGAAAGAAGCTTATTCTTGTCTACTTCATATGGTATATCCTCTATCTCTTTTGGTCCATGGTGGAACGGTAATGGATATATCTTATCATTAACTCTCACAGATGTGTACCATGTCTCTGCTCCAGGGTATTTCTCGAAAGTGAATCCATTATAATCATATGCTCTCTCTTCAACATCGATGAGTTGAGTGAATGTGATGATGCCTGCCACAATCAATGCAGCTCCAAGTATCGCGAACAGCATGATCTTTTTGCTCTTTTTGTCAAGTTCGGGGTTTTCCGGTTCTTCGTGAGGATGCTTCTCATCATATCTGATCTCTTCCCTGATGATGTTCTCCGGATGTTCATTCTCTTCCTTTAGTTCACTCTCTACCTTATCGTTCTTCTTCTCTATACGCTTCCTATCCACTTTAGAATCTTTCTTTTTCATCTTCTGCCCACTTAAATGATATCGAGGATATTGTACACGAGATAATCAGCAAATTGTACCCTGTGCATAGGATCCCTCGAGAATATCTCTAGACACCCATTGCTTTCATTATAACTCATATCGTTCTCATTGCCTTCCTTGAATATAACTGCGGGTGATTGGGTGCTTGAATCTGAGCAGTTGAACTTATTAAGTTCATTAGCCATGTCTTCTTCAGTCACACCTACACCGACAATCTTGTCTGTGACAGCATGGGGATGTTGGAATATTATGCTTGTAGCATATTGTATTTCTCCTCTGTCGTTTATGTTCGGATCGAATGAGACAGTGAAGTATTCGGCGTTTTCAAAAACTTGCAGGATATCATCACTCATATCAAAACTTTCTGCTTGTTGTGGGTGGGTCAGGAACTGGAGCTCTTCGTTGTCATAATAAATGACGTAGCCTTGTTCATTGGGCATTATCCTGTAATCATTGTAGTATTCGATGCTTCCTCCACCCGTGTTATAATTCATCACGAAACCAGCACCACTTCCTACCATGATGAATATAACAAAATATACCATCAAGAGTTTAGGGTTGAAAATTTTCTTTAACCTTCTTTTGAACTTTTTCTTGTTCATATTTTTGAGGTGTTTATCATGATTTAAAAATCTATTCATTACCTTGGGTGACCTCTGTCAGATAAGCTTAACATAACTAAAATGTTATAAATCAGCAATGCAATAGAAGTGATATGAATGCCTTGAGACGGATGAGGAGGCACGAGCTCCGTGACGATGCCGAGGATGAGTGGGATGTGTTGAGGCGTCCTACTGTCTTCAGGAAGAAGACTGTGACTCCAGATAAGAAGAGTGGTATAATGGATTTCTTTCCTGATCTGAAATATAAGAGGGACAAGGTTGCTGTAGTCCTGAGCGGCGGCGGAGCAAAAGGCATGGCCCATGTGGGTGTGTTGAGAGAGCTTGAGAAATATAATGTCGATATAGATTTCATCTCTGGCACAAGCATGGGTTCAATAATCGGAGCGATATATGCATTGGAGAAGAATCTGGATCTGGTTGACAGATATCTCAAGCATACCGTAAAAGATCTCATCACTTTCAAAGATTTCAATTTCTCTCTGAAAGGACTTGTGAAAGG
The DNA here is from genome assembly GCA_046546115.1 of Candidatus Woesearchaeota archaeon. Classification (GTDB taxonomy): domain Archaea; phylum Nanobdellota; class Nanobdellia; order Woesearchaeales; family CAZJJJ01; genus CAZJJJ01. The sequence goes on along the minus strand of JBKGYM010000035.1, from coordinate 2,722 downwards.
CGTGGTCATAGAGGAACTTCTTTGGAGCATCTATGGGAATGCGACATTCGATGATACCAAGATTGATCTTGTAGTCAATGCTGTTGATCTGGAATCAGGAAAGGAAGTGGTCTTCAGAGAAGGGAAGATTCTCGATGCAGTGAGAGCCAGCATGAGCATTCCCATAATATTCACCCCAAAGGTAATCAATGATAAGATGTATGTTGATGGTGGTGTGGCAAACAACGTGCCTTACAATCATGTTCCAAAGAAGTACAAGAAAGTCATTGTCTGTGATGTCAATTCTCACCTGCCGCCTCTTAAGAAGAATCATTCAGCCTTAGGATATTTCTATCATGTCCTATCTCTTTTGGAGCATAATGCTACTAAAGTTCCTGATGACAAAAGAATCATATGGTTGAGACCGGATATGAAAGATATTACTGTGGGAGATTTCGCTAAGATGAAGACTGCTGTTGAGATAGGGACTAGAGAAGCTCAGAATGTATTCCCTCAGTGTTTCAAGAAGATAAGTTGATTCATCTCTTGCCTGATTTACTGATGATCCTCTCCACTTTGACTTGGAAGATAAGATCTTCACCTGCTAACGGTGGATTCATGTTCAATATGACCCTGTCATGACCCACTTCTGTTATCATGGCAGGGAAGATTGAGCCTTTCTCGCTCTTAAGCATGAGGACTTTTCCTACTTTCGGTTCGACCTTACCCATGAGTTGGACTCTCGGTATTGCCTGGATGAGTTCTTGTCTCTTTCTTCCGTAGGCTTCAGTATATGGGACTTCAAACTTCTTGGTCTCACCTTCATTCATATCAAGAACACCTTTGCTGAGACCCTCGATGACCTCTCTGGATCCTACTGTCATCGTGAACGGAGGCTGTCTGTTGTCTTCATTGGATTCAAATACCTCACCAGTGCTCTTCTTCCAGCCAGTGTACCTTACCTCAATCTTATCTCCTACTTCCACTCCCATAACATAGTGAGCATTGACTTGTTGCTATATAAAATTAACTATGAGTTGGTTTTATTGGAATAGCTGATGATTATTTGAAATAGATACTGGTATACTGATCCACCATCCTTTGTGTATTGAAGAATGAACCATTGAAGGCTATACAATGTCTCATAATCTCCATCCATCTCTCTCGGTCTCTGTAGAATGTGGGAAGTATCTTCTTTTCTAATTTAGTGTACAGGTCGTTGATATCTTCTTCCTGATCATTTTCCTCTTCTACATCATTTGGCATAGGCCCTATGCTCCAACCTGTGAAGTCTTCAACATGGCCTTCAATCCACCATCCGTCAAGGACTGAAAACTGTGGAACTCCATTAAGCGCAGCTTTCATGCCTGAGGTTCCTGACGCTTCACGTGGTCTAAGAGGATTGTTCAACCAGAGATCGCAACCAGAGGTCATCAGTTTTCCTCTGTACATCTCATAATTGTCCAAGTATACAATCTTGATCTCATCCTTCAGTTCATCCACACAATCTATAATGTGTTTTATTATGTCCTTTCCTCCCTGATCGTTGGGGTGCGCTTTTCCTCCGAATATGATCTGGATCTTTCCTGTTTTCTTGTTTATGCTCTTGAGTCTTTTTATATCGCTGAAGATAAGGTCTGCTCTTTTATATGTCGCAGCTCGTCTAGCGAAACCTATGGTGAAGACTTCTGGATCAAGCTCCTTCTTCGTGTGTTTGTTGACAAAATGTATGAGTTCTTTCTTTGCTTCCAGATGTGCATTCCATATCTCTTCTTTCGGGATCCTCATACCATATCTTATGGTGTATTGGTCTTTTCTCCACGAAGGGATGTACTTGTCGAACACCTCCCCCATATGTTCAGAGACCCATGTGCCCGCGTGTACTCCATTTGTTATCGCATCTATACTATGGCCAGGGAACATTTTCCTTGATACCTCTCCGTGTTTCTTGGCAACCCCATTCACATATGAGGAATGATGCAATGCCAGATATGTCATATTGAGTTCTCCTTCACTATCAATCATATTGTCTTCATGCAGACTCTCTATATCATAAAAATCTTTCAGGACATTTTTTGCCAATCCAATGTCAAAAGAATCGTGTCCTGCCGGAACAGGAGTGTGCGTTGTGAAGATACAACTTTCTCTGACTTCTTCCAGATTATGGTTGCTCTTATTCATGAGTTCTAATGTGAGTAACGCAGAGTGACCTTCATTCATATGATATTTCTTGATGGAATGTCCTAAGGTCTGCAGTATGTTGACTCCTCCTATACCCAAGATTGCTTCTTGAAGTAACCTGTATCTTTTGTCCCCTCCGTACAGATAAGCTGTGAGCTCTCTATCTTCTTCTGAGTTCTGTTCTATGTTGCTATCAAGGAATATTATGGGCACTTTCTTACCCCCATAACCTTCTACCATATACAGCCATGGCTGTATGATGATGTCCCTGTCTTCTAACCTGATGCTGATCTTAGTGTGTAATCTGTGAAGATGATCTTCTTTCTTCCAGTTCACTGGGACCTCTTTCTGTTCACCTTGCTTGATCTCCTGATGGAAATAACCTTTCTCATACAATAGTGTGATTCCGACCACTGGTTCTCCAAGATCCGCGAAACTTTTCAGGGTGTCTCCTGCAAGTATGCCAAGTCCTCCTGAATATGTTGGTATCTCTGGCCTGATTCCTATCTCTAATGAGAAATACGCTATTTTTCTGTAATCGGGTTCTTCGTCAAGGTAAAAT
>JBKGYM010000034.1:0-9583 GCA_046546115.1 Candidatus Woesearchaeota archaeon | reverse complement strand
AACAAAGGTGAATTGAATATTTTCATAAAACCTGTGCTCTGTATAGATCCTAAGCAGCTATGGGCTGAAGACTCCCTTGCATCACGTTTCGCACGGACATTCACAAAGAGGAGCTATAAGAAAGAGATAAAGTTCCATAAGGATAAGATGGAAGAATTGACCTTTGATTTCCAAGAGGATATCAAGAAATTTCTTGGTCTTAGCACAATCAAAGATTTCGGAGAGCCCTTCCATCCCGAAAAGGGTTTGGGCTGGAGCTGATCTTCCTAATCTTACAAAACTTTTAAATACTGTATTCTAACCTCCTCATGAACGGAAACATAGGTGATTTACATGAGCATAGTATCCATCGCATTTTCAAAGATAAACGCAGAAAAGAAGAAAGCAGTCCGTGGGAAAGTCAATGTTGCTAATAATGTAGCTATAAAGAATGTCGAGAAGGCAAACATCTCTATGGGCAATACACAGCAAAGTCCTCTTAAATTCAGTTTTGAGTTCACCTCAAAGACAGAACCTGAGATTGGAAATATCCTTATCGAAGGTGATTTGGTATTCATGACTGAAGGAAGCAGAGCCGATGAGACAATCAACGCATGGAAAGAGAGTAAGCCAATGCAGAAAGATATCATAACACCTGTCTTGAATGGCATCCTTAAGAAGTGTAATGTTGAAGCTCTCATCATGAGCCAGACACTGAATCTTCCTTCACCTGTTAAATTGCCCACCGTAAATCCGAATGATGCATCCAATCAGGCATCTGCGGGTAAACAGGGCAGCGAAGGTTCTTCAGAGGAGCAGAAAAAAGAGTGATTTTAATCTGTTATTTCTATATTTTATCATCTTTTTATATTTTCTGAGATGCGTTCACACTTCTTTTTCATGTACATAAGTGATTTCTCAATAACTTTTATAAACTCATCATCTAACCCTGACGTCCATGAGTGATGTGGTGAAGCTGAAGGTTGCAGAGGCAATCCAAGATGATGTGAATAGGGGAATTATCAGGATTGATTCCACTTTTATGCATGAGTTGGATGTACGTCCAGAAGATGTTGTGGAGATCAAAGGTGAAAGGACGACTCTGGGCATAGTGGAGCGAGCATACCCCGGTGATATAGGATTGAACATAATACGCATGGATGGTCTTGTCCGACGTAATGCAAGAAGTGGTATCGGCGAGTTTGTCGAGATAAAGAAGGCGGATGTCAGCGAAGCTAAGAAAGTGGTTGTATCTCCAACTAACAAAGATGTCAAGATTGATGCTTCTCCAAAGATTTTCAAGCGAGGTCTTCAGGGACGTCCGGTTCTTCATGGTGATATTGTCTCTTTGAGCAGTCCCCGGCGGAAGAAACAGAATTCATATAAGCCGTTTTTCGATGATCTGATGGACATGGATTCCATGATGAGTTTTGGGCTTGGCGACATAAAGTTCCTCATCTCTGAGGCGAATCCCAAGCAGGCAGTGGTGATAACTGAGAACACTGAGATAGTCTATAATCCTGAACCACAGAATGTCCAGGAAGAGAAGAGTCTTGAAGTTACTTATGAGGATATCGGGGGGCTTTCTGAAGAAGTCACGAAAGTGCGCGAGATGGTTGAGCTACCCCTTAAGCACCCTGAGCTATTTGAACGGCTAGGTATCGATCCTCCAAAAGGTGTACTCTTGCATGGAGCACCAGGTACAGGAAAGACTCTGTTGGCTAAAGCTGTAGCCAATGAGACACAAGCGAATTTCATACTTATAAATGGTCCTGAGATCATGAGCAAGTATTATGGGCAGTCTGAGCAGAATCTGCGTAAGAAATTTGAAGAAGCAGAGAAAAGTGCTCCATCCATCATCTTCATAGATGAGATTGATGCGATAGCTGTCAAGCGTGAAGATTCACATGGTGAAGTGGAGAGGCGTGTTGTCGCTCAGATGTTGGCATTGATGGATGGCTTGAAGAGTAGAGGTAAAGTTGTGGTCATCGCAGCGTCGAATATACCGAATTCGCTTGACCCTGCATTGCGTCGACCAGGAAGATTTGACAGAGAGATCGAGATTGGTGTGCCCGATAGGAATTCCAGAGAGAACATAATGAGGATACATACAAGGAATATGCCTTTCTCTGAAGATGTCGACTTGGCTTCTATAGCAGATTATACGCATGGCTTTGTTGGTGCTGATCTTTATGCCCTGAGTAAAGAGGCGGCGATGAATGTGTTGCGCAGGATACTTCCTGATATCAATACATCATCAGATTCAGAGAAAGTCCCTAATGAGATTCTCGAGAAGCTCTATATAACAGCAGAAGATTTCAAGGAGTCCAGGAAGGTCGTACAACCTTCTGCTATGCGTGAAGTGCTTGTTGAATTACCATCTGTGAGGTGGGAGGACATAGGTGGTATGGACAACCTGAAACAGGAATTGATAGAAGCGGTGGAATGGCCTATCAAACATCCAGGGTCATTCTCAAGATTGGGTGTAAAGCCTCCAAGAGGTGTATTGATCTATGGCCCACCTGGAACAGGTAAGACCCTCCTGGCGAAGGCAGTAGCAACAGAGAGCAATGCAAATTTCATCTCTGTAAAAGGTCCTGAGCTTCTCAGCAAATGGGTGAATGAGACACCGCAACTGGTGAAGAAACTTTTCTCGAAAGCAAAGCAGGTCGCACCTTCGATCGTCTTTATTGATGAGATTGATTCTATCGCTTCATTACGTGACAATGGCGGTGATTCTGATAAGGGCATGAGCGCGATCAATCAACTTCTCACAGAGATGGATGGTCTTGAAGCCTTGAATGATGTTGTTGTTATTGCTGCCACAAACAGGCCGGATGTTCTTGATCCTGCGATATTGCGTGCAGGTAGATGTGATAGGATGGTAATGTCTTCTGTCCCTGATCAAGAGACACGGAAGGACATCTTTAAGATACATACAAGGAACATGCCGCTTGCGGATGATGTGTCATTGGAAGAATTGTCTGTGATGACGGAAGGCTATGTTGGTGCTGATATTGAGGTCATCTGTCGTGAAGCAGCGATCCTTGCACTGAGAGAGAACATTGATACACATGTCGTCCTCAACAAGCATTTTGAAAGCGCAATGCAGAAAGTGAAAGGTTCTGTCTCCAAAGAGATTATCGAGATGTATGATAAATTTGAGAGCGAATATAAGCTTGCCCGTGGTAAAGCAGTCAACAAGAAAGAGAACTATTTTGGTTGATTCGCTTTCAGCAAACTTTAAATAAAAATATCCTTTCTTAAGACCTGTATCGTTGAGTGAGTGTTTTTTATGGCTGAAAAGGCAAGACCAGGAGATATAGTAAAATTCCATCTGAAAGACGAGATCATAAAAGGTACGCTGCTCCCACGTTCTGAGATAATGGATAAGAAAGCAGGAGAGAAGATCAAGGTCATAAAGCTTGAGAATGGTTATAACATTGGCGTTTCTGCTTCCAGGATAAAGAAGACTGAGATCATAAAAAAACACAAACCACAGGAAACAAAGAAAGTGTCTAAGGTCTCTGACAAGACTCTCCCAAAAGTACTTATAATATCTTGTGGAGGTACAATCTCTTCAAGGATTGATTATATCACTGGCGGTGTCTATGCTGATTACACTGCTGAAGACTTTCTTGAGATGATGCCTGAGTTAGGTAATATCGCTGATATAGATGCAATCTCTTTACTGACAAAGATGAGCGAAGATTTCACTTCTGATGATTGGAAGAAAATCTCCAGGACGATAGAGAAAAATTATGCTGCATATGATGGCTTTGTTATCACACAAGGAACTGATACGCTACATTACTCATCGGCTGCTGTATCTTTCTTTCTTGAAGACTTGAATAAACCAGTAGTATTCACAGCAGCACAGAGATCAATAGATAGAGGAAGTAGCGATGCATTCATGAATCTTGTCTCAGCAGTCAAGTTCGCTTCTGCTTCTTCTGTTCCTGGTGTCTATGTATGCATGCATGCTACATTGAATGATGATTTCTGTCATGTGCATAAGGGTGTGAAGGTAAGGAAGATGCACTCCCTTAGGCGTGATGCTTTCAGAAGCATAAATGATGATCCCGTGGCCACTATCGATTATACTGATTTGACTATAGAGAAGAAGGGAGACCTTCCCCATAAAGATGATGCGTTGCCAGACAAGCTAGAGCTCAAAGATAAATTCGAGGATAAGGTAGCATTCATATATTTTCATCCGAACATGGACCCAAGCATCATCGATTTTTATCTTGACAAAGGTTACAAGGGTTTTGTCTTTGCTGGCACTGCGCTAGGACATATATCCATGAATGGTCCAAAGAGCTTCAAGGAACATATTGACAAGTTGAAAGACCATGGAATTCCTGTGGTGATGACAACGCAATGCTTATATGGTCGCGTCGATCCTTTGGTGTATAGTACATTGAGGTATCTCTCGATCGAGGGTGAAGTCATCTTTGCGGAGGATATGTTACCTGAGGTAGCATATGTGAAGCTGTCATGGCTATTAGGACATGGGTTTTCAAAAGAAGCGATAAGGTCAATGATGCTTGAGAATCGCAGAGGCGAGATCAATTCCATGGTGAAAGTCAACCATTTCCTCAACTGACAATCAATGTCTATTAATTAATTCCATTTGATGGTGAACCTGATGGTAAAAAGAGATTATAGGAAACTTGGATTGAAATGCGGGCTTGAGATACATCAACAGCTTGATACACTTAAACTTTTCTCATATGCTCCTTCAATCATCCGTGATGATTCTCCTCATTATACAGTAAAAAGAAAACTGCGTGCTGTAACAGGTGAGACGGGCAAGAAGGATGCTGCTGCTCTTTTCGAAGAGTCCTCTGATAAATCTTTCATATACCAAGGTTATCACGATACTGTCTCAAATATAGAGATTGACGAAGAGCCTCCAAGACTGATGAACCCTGATGCGCTTGGAGCTGCACTTCAGGTATCTCTCCTCCTCGACGCATCTGTTGTGGATGAACTGCAGGTCATGCGTAAGATTGTGGTCGATGGTTCTAATACATCTGGTTTCCAACGCACATCTCTCGTAGCTCGTAACGGTTCGGTAAAGCTTGAGCATGGTAATATAGGGGTGCCGACGATATCTATCGAGGAAGATTCTGCAAAGATAATCTCAAGAGATATTAATAATTCTACCATCACCTATAACTTATCAAGACTTGGGATTCCTCTTATAGAGATTGGGACTGACCCTGATATAACCTCTCCCGAGATGGCCAAAGAGGTTGCTGAAAGATTGGGCATGATGCTGAGGTCTACAGGTAAGGTGAAACGTGGGCTGGGAACCATAAGACAGGACCTGAACGTCAGTATATCCGGCGGTTCCAGGATAGAGATCAAAGGTGCACAGGATCTCCGTATGATCCCTGCTTGGATAGATTATGAGATTGACCGTCAACTGAAACTGATTGCCATCAAAGACTGGTTGAAGACCAAAAAGGTCAGCATCCTGAAGCAGAAAAAAGATGTCAGCGACGTTTTCCAGGACACATCATCAAAGATGGTGTCTTCAGCATTATCCAGGGATGAGAAGGTCATGGCTTTGGTTTTGAAGAATTTCAATGGTGTGCTGGGTGAAGAAGTGAACCCAGGGCGCAGAGTGGGCACAGAATTATCCGATTATGCAAAGGCGGCTTCAGGATTGAAAGGCATAATACATTCGGATGAGGACTTATCAAAATATAGTTTCTCCGATGATGAAGTGAAAGCCCTCCGAAAAAAATTATCTCTTGATGATCATGATCTCTTTGTCCTTGCAGTTGGCAATAAGAGGCGTGTTGAGGCAGCTCTTGATGCTGTCATGATGAGAGCTAAACTTCTAAATTCACGCATCCCTGAAGAGGTAAGACGCGCAAATCCTGATGGCACAACGAGTTTTATGCGACCGATGCCAGGCTCATCAAGGATGTATCCAGAAACAGATTGCACTCCAGTATATACCCCGGAGATTCTTTCGAACATCGCTGTCCCTGAGCTGATTGAACACAAGATCACCAGGTATGTCTCTGGTCTTGGTCTGAGTAAAGATCTCGCCATGGGTGTTGCTAAATTTGATTATTCCCGAATCTCTTTCTCAGGTATCACTTCTTTTGATGACCTTGTGAAAAAGTTTGATGGTCTTGACCCGTCATTTATCGCTCAAGCCATCCTTAATTATCCTAAGGAGGTCAGGAAGCGTCATTCGATTGAATTCACTGACGATAATTACAAGGAGATCTTTACTCTTCTTGATAATATCAATGCAGGAGAGATTACGAAGGGAGCTTTTATGGAACTGCTTCCGCGTATGATAAGGAAGGAAAGGATTGATTATTCTGATTATAGGCCAATTGATAAGTCACAGGTGAAAGATAAGATCTCTTCTATCGTAGCAGCCAATCAAAAGCTTTCTCGTGGTGCTTTGATGGGCATGTGCATGAAAGAGTTCCGGGGCAAGATTGATGGCAAGACCATATCCGATATTCTTGATGAGGAACTGTCTGAAGATAAAAAATGATATCTATCATAATCCCTACCAAGAATGAAGAGTTCTTATTACCAAGGCTCCTTAGAGATATAAGACATCAAACATTCACAGATTATGAGATTATTGTGGCTGATGCAGGCTCTTCAGACAGGACAAGAGATATAGCGAAAGACTTTGGATGTACTGTTGTGGAAGGCGGATTGCCTGGCCCTGGAAGAAATAATGGTGCGAAACACGCAAAAGGTGATTTTTTCATTTTCTTTGATGCAGATGTTACTATACCACATTATTTTATAGAGAAAGCTTTTGCTGAATTTCAGGAGAAATATCTTGAAGTCGCCACTTGTGCTTATAATCCAGACTCGCAGAGATATAAGAATTGGTTTGAGCTATATAATACATATGCCAAAGTTTTCCAGCATGTGCGTCCCAGCTGTGGTGGTGCTTTCATGCTCATGACCCGCAGGATATTTGATAGGGTAGGTGGTTTCGATGAATCTCTGAAACTGGCTGAGGACCATAACTTTGTGAAGAGAGCATCACAGTATGCAAAATTCAGGATCCTCGAAAATGTTTCTTTGACATTATCTGTCAGGAGATTCAAGAAAGAGGGGATAATCAAGTTTGTCTCTCGCGCATTACGCTCAGAACTATACAGGAGTTTCATCGGAGAGATCAAAGACGACAGATTTGGATATGAATTGGGAAATTATAACCTATCTTCTGAAGAAAAGGAACATATCCTGGATGATAAGAAGAAGATGAAAGACCTTGGCCGTAAACTGCGTGCGACGATGAAGAAGAATAAGCAGAAAAGAAAAGTGCAAAAAAAGCAAAAGCGTATAGAACGTAAGCCATGATCTCATTTTATCTTATAATGCTTCAACGGTTGGTAATATTCTTCAAGCACTTTATAGAATACGGCTGACCAGAGCATGCCTTCATCATACATGTAGAATGGTGTCTTGTACATGCTTCCGTCCGGGTTGAAGAGTTCTAAGAAATTCCTGTGTTCTTCTAGCATCTCAAGGTATATATCCATATATTTCCTGAGCAGGATTTTGTTGACATTGGCCGCCACTTGCATAAGAAGCACGCCTACGTTTGTCCAGCATGTGTTACCTTGGTAGTTCTTTGCAAAGATTGAAAGTAATTTGTTCTCTTTCGTCTTTATTGGCTTGCTAGTGTATTTTGCAGGGAAAGGCCGATCCAATCCTTGGCTCACTATTGTGTTGAGCGCCGTTTCTGCCATGGTCTTGTCAGTGAAGATCTCAAACAGGAACGGCATAATGTTAGCATCTGCAGCAACATAATGCTCGTCACTGATATCATCAAGAAAATGAGTCCCTACCCAAAACCTGTCTTTCAATGTCTTTTTAGGGTTCCATTTCTTGAAGGGGTTCTGTAGAATCACTTTGCTCTCTTTCAGCTTTTCAAGTTCCATAGAGAGCATGGCGACGCAACAATTTGAGTACATTGAGCTTTTTCTATTATGATTGTCTTTCATTGTCGAGAATTTTTTCTTGAGATAAACAAGGTCTATGTCACTGTTGAAGACAATCTTATAGTATTCCTGTATCTTCTCATTCAGGAAATCCGCGTGTTTCCTTGCCAGATAGAATGCTCTCGATATCCTTATTGATCTTATGAGGTAAGGGATGCTGTCAACACCATAATCAAAAAGATCAATAGGGGTGCCATCTGCTGTGATGGTTGTGGTTATCTTGTTGTGCTTTACGTATGTATCCATGGCGAATTCAAGAGTGTCATATACTTGCTTGGTATATCCCATATATATCAAGCCTTCTACAGACATGCCGAAATCCCTGATATAGAAACTTTTGAAGTTGCCGTGGGATGCCTGGAAAAATTTTCCGTTCCAGTTATTCTTTGCAATACTATGCAGGATCTCTCGAGGCTCACCATTGAATCTATGGTGTGTTTTCTGTAATCTTCTGCGTAGAAAAATTCTCATCCCTTCCGAGAACGTCACCTTGTCCAGCATGACTCAACAAATGTTGTGAAGCATATTTAAAACTATTCATGGAAAAGTGATCATTCGTATGTATGATGTGAATCACTGTATATTATATTATGTCTTTGCTTATTCTTGCCTTCTTTCTTATCTACCTTATTTTCGTGTTCTTCATATCTCTTTCCGGAGAATTCTTCAAGCTTTTCTATCATCCCTTCCTTGTGGCCGGCGCCAACGACAACAAGTACATTCCATTCTGGATTCTTTTTCATGATGCCGAGGATTCTTTTGGTCATCACCTTGTTCCTGTCATCTACAAGTACTTTATATAGTCCCGAATATCTGTCCTTGGTCTTCTTGAGTATCTTCTCGATGAGCTCATCCGGTGGAACTTTCTTAAGATCAAAACCTTTATCTATGTCATTCAAAGGTGTCCTCAATCCCAACAGACTCTTGAGAAGATCAAAGGCGATCTTCATCTTCTCCCTGAATTTCACGTTTTTAGATAGGTTCTTTAGTGTGATCTTGACATCTTGGTCTATCAATGCCACAGGGATATTCATGCTGCCCGCAGTCTTTGCTGCAGCCATCATATCTGAGCCAGGCTGCATGTCCAGTTTTTTCCCGATCTTTTTCTGTGCAATTGAAGCAATCATGGCAAAAATGAATCCTGTTATCCCAACATGTCTTATCAATGCTAATGATCTTAAGCCTTCTGTCTGTTTGATATTATTGCTCAGAGCATAAAGCCTCTCTTTATCTAGCTCTACACACACCACATCAAAACCACCTTCTGTGATATTTTTCTTGACAGACTCCACACTTTCTTCAGATACGTGAGAAGTGCCGACTATTTTTACATTGTCCAATCTCTCTATGTGATTCTTGCTCATAAGCGCATGGTTGGGACTGAATATTTAAAATTATCATCCTCGCTGGATGGCTTCTGGACCGGAAACAAAACCTTTTTATATGAGGTTTTCCAGAAAAGCCATGGGTGGTAATAAATGGAGAAACTTTTTGAGATATATGGTGACTCATCTTATAATAAGGTATTTTCTGAAGATGGTTCTCTCAATCATGTGAGGATCAACAAGAATGTGGTGACACACAAGCAAGTCGAGAGG
>JBKGYM010000033.1:0-9626 GCA_046546115.1 Candidatus Woesearchaeota archaeon | reverse complement strand
AGAGATCAATCCTGTTTGCCATCGCATTACAGGTTTTCATAATCATGACTGCTTCGATAATGCTATCTAATTCAGTCAATATCTTTGACCCTGATGAGATGCTGAAGCAAGATACAGTCATTGCCATAACAGGAGACAATCTTCTTGTTGAGAGATTAAACGAATCATTCGAAGATAGTTATCTAGAAAATAGGCAATATCCTTCAGAAGAGGAAGCATTAATGCTCTTCAAAGAAAATCATGTCGATGGAGTCATAAGCATAAGCCGAGATGAAGAGCATTTTCCAATCTATATAGACCTGCACATACCTAAGGGTGATGTCAAGTCATCAATCATACTATCAGAAACACAGAGTATCTTTGAAATGCTTGAGAATGAACTGAGAGAAGAGAATCTCGCAGAACCTGAAGCGATAATGCTGGATAAGTTGAAAGTTACAGAGCGCTCCAACAGTGTCGCGACACAGATATTCGAGACATTGTACAGCATACTTATCCCTTTTCTCCTCCTTATGCCAGGAGTTTTGCTGGGCGGGATGATTATAGACATACTGATCGAAGAGCTTGAGAAGAAGACATTGAACATACTCATGTTGGTAATATCCTTCAAGAGATACATATTCGAGCTCATCATAGCGACCCTAAGCTTATCAACCATACAAGTACTCGTCTGGCAGATTTTGATATCGCTTCAAGGGATAAGCATATCAAACCTGCCCTGGATAACTATATTAGTGATCTTGCTAAATCTCATAATGTTCATCTTCTGTGTCATAATAACCCTGGCAGTGATGGATAAGACAAAAGCCCAATTGATGTATTCATTCATTGTCCTTCTCCTTTTTGCTTCCATCCCATTATCTGGAATAAATCCAATAAGGGTGATCAGCAGGCTTGCGATCGGTGTGGTAGAAGTCTCATTCATGCCATACATCGCAAGTATACTGAGCATAACAATTTTGCTTTTCATTGCCATGATGACAGCAATCAAAGGGAAGGAATGGTGAAATCTAGAATAAGAATGAAAATATACAGGATAATCTGGATTTGTTTTCTCATTGCGATAAACTGCTTCACACTGGTACGTGCAGAACCGATGGAAATCTTCCTTAGTGAGTTGGAGATGAGTTCTGATATCAACCAAAGCCTTCAAGCTTCTGCATTCATTGAAGAACAAAGAATAAGCCAAGGAGAAGAAATTGAAGTTACAACATACATCAAAAGCTATGATCCTGGAAAGAACAATTATTCCTTTGAACTTAGTGCATCAGAGTATTTTCATATAGAAGAAGTTGAATGGCCAAGAGGGTCATATGGAAAAGAGGAAGAAGATAAAAGATTATCGTGGTTTTCTGAGCTTAGAACAAGGCAACAGGATAAAATAATTCTCTCATTACTATATGAAGGTGAAGAGGAGTTCATCATCAGAGACACAAAAAATTATATCTCACATGAAAATAAGACAACGAAACTTCTGACTTATATGGAATCCATGGCGATCGTACCATTCTCCATGATGACAGTTACCAAACATGTGGTCATGAAAGAAGACGAATACGCTGAGATAACCATATATGTGGAAAATAAGGGAGATTCCCCAATAAAGGACATCAGATTAGAAGATGCTGCTTTAGAAAAGGGTACCATAGACGATTTTGCAATCATCAGAGATGACAAGCACAGGGTCAGGATAGAGGAACTTGAACCCCAAGAGGTCTTCAGTGTCAGAATATTACAATATTCTCCTCAGAAAAATCAGACTCAGCCGGCAAGATTATATGGGGTCTCAAGAGAAGACTATGTCTCGAATGTAGTGGTAGAGTATGACAAAGAACAGACAGAGAACATCATCACCAAAATGTTACGCACTATATTGGTCATGACACTTCTTGTACTAATGATAATATATCTCAAAGAAGTCAATAAAGTAAAGAATAAAAATGAAAAAGGAGTGAAAGATGCATTCATCATATCTTTTCTGAACATGAAACAAAAATCATACCATATCACCATCATATTGTGGACAAGTGCAAAAAACTTCATAACAGATTCATATAACAAGATACTGAACTACGTGAAGGACATCACTCAAGTCGAAGATAGAGAGAAAAACATACAGAAAGATAAGTAAAGTAATAAGAATAATATAGATAATATAAATAACATAAACAAAGTTTGCATTTAAGTAATTCTATACATTTTAAAATTAATATTATTTTGATGCAAAACCCACACATTTTAATTAAGTGATAAATCACATTAAATAAATAAAATGCAAAAATATTTAAATAATTAAAATAATAAATGTTATAGAGATGGCAAAAAGAGATCCGATGAAAAAAGTCAATATAGGGTTGAAGGAAAAGACCCATATGCAAGCCAAGATAATATCTGTGGTAAAAGGGATCTCTCTCAATGAATATATCCAGGAGGCACTTGAAAAAGCTATTGAGAAGGACAAAGACATAATCAAGGATTTAGGCAGATGACAAAATCACTCTCCTAAGTGTGTGGGGGGTTGGGTTCTGTTCCTTTCTGGGAACAGTCCAACCTTTTGTTTATTGAATTGTATCGACGAACGCTGCCCCGATGCGTTGAAAACTCTCCTACAAAACCGATGCATTCTCTCTTGCCAGGGAGAAGCGGCGTCGATACAAATTTTTTATTTGATGAGGCGAGATGACAGATTGCCTGCAGTTTTCTGGAAAAAGTTATAAATCAACAAGGCACCAGATATCTCAAGAGGTGAATCCATGACCACGACAATACTGATCATATTACTCATGATAGGTATAACTGTAGGCATAGGGTTCCTCATATATACGACTTTTCTACAAAAGCCAAGAAAAAAAAATAAATCTAGCCCCAAGGCATCCCAGGAACAGAAAAAAAAACCGATAGATGAAAACCAGAGAAAGAATAATAAGGCCAGAATTGATTCTATCAAGGATTTCTACGACAATTTCAATAAACTAGAAAAAGAACCCAGAAACATAATTAAAGCTCTTGAGAATGTCGATTATGATACTTATGACAGGGGAAAATTGAAAGATTTCCTTCAAAGACATGGCTTTAATTTTGAACAAAGAGAAGAGATTATGGACACACTATACGATGTTTTTGTTGAGAAAAAGACATCACGTATCATAGAAAAAGAAATACCTCATTACAGAAACATAGGGTGGAAAGATGACCAGATACGGAAGCATTTCACAGACGAAGGATATAGTGAGAAAGTCATTGAAGAAGGTTTCAAAGAGTTCCATAAGAAGAACATATATTCAGACTACATAGATCGTATTGTCAAGCATATGAAAGGATTTGTCCTCGCAGGAAAGGATGATTCTGAGATTTTAAAAATATTTGAAGAACACGGATGGCCTAAAGAAATCCTAGATGAGGCACTCGAAAAGACAAAGAAAAGACTGGATGAAGAGCACTCAATAGCATTCTTGGAAGAAGAAATCCTGAAACTCATCCTGGCAGGAGACAGCAAGAAAGAGATAGCAAAGGTGCTCACACGGAGAGGATGGCCCGAAGATGAACTAAAACACTATTATGACGATATCAAGAAAGGCCTGAAGAATCTGGAAGAAGAGCTTGAACAGATAGACATCAACCAATACAACTTGGACAAGATAAGGGACGCTTTGAAGAAGAAGAATTGGCCAGAGCAGATTGTAGAGAAGACTATTGACTCATTGAAACAGAACGTAGAGTTTCACAGAAAACTCAATATAATGAAAAACGAAGCCTTCAAATTGGTTGAACAGGGTTATAACTCCTCGCAGCTCAAGGAGAAGTTATCAAAAGAAGGATGGGATGAGAAGATCATACAGAAGACAGTCAATTCTATAAACAAACATCTTGCCGCAAATAACGAGAGAGAGAAGATGAAACAATTCAATGATCACATATTTTCTAATGATGAATGGCATCAGCACATAACAAGGTTCATGAAAGATTTTGAAAGCACCCCAATAAATGGAGAAGAGAAAGAGTTCAACAGCCTGAGAGAAATAGCACAGGGAAAGGGGACGGAGAAGTAACATGCATAATTTCAAAATATTATTGCACAAGACAGGGAAGAAGTTTCTCATCAGAGATACAGACAAAGATTTTCATTCACAGTTCGGGGTTGTGAAGTCCAACAATCTTAAATCTCCCGATGGGAGTGAGATAAAAACCAACAAAGGTGTTCCATTAAGAGTGATGGAAGCACAACTTCCTGATCTGTTCTCGAAGATAAAACGTAATGCACAGATCATCCCAACAAAAGATGTTGGATTCATCATATCGGAAGCAGGAGTGAACAAGACCAGCACTATTGTCGATGCAGGCGCCGGTTCCGGAGGATTATGCCTATCGCTAGCAGCCATAGCCAAGAAAGTGTATAGTTATGATATAAGGGATGACCACATAGAGATTGTGAAGAAGAACAAAGAGATGCTTGGACTGAAGAACCTCACAATATCAAAGAAAGACATCACAAGAGACAAGATCACTGCCAAAGCCGACATAGTCACGTTGGACATTCCAAGCCCATGGGATGCGTTGGATAATATAGCAAAATGTCTCATTCCTGGTGGTTTCCTCATATCATATTCGCCATCCATACCTCAGACATCCGATATGGTAGAGAAGACACAGGCACATGGAAGCTTCACTTATATAAAGTCAGTGGAGATCACCGAACGCGAATGGGAATTCTCAGGAAGAAAAATCAGGCCAAAGACACAGCAGAGGATAGGACACTCTGGTTTTCTCAGTTTCTTCAGGAAGACAAGCAGATAAGCTCAATCGAACTTATCAAGGCTTGATTGAGCAGACATCCTTTTCTTTATAAATTCTGCAAGATTAGTGCTCTCCCATGGGAGCGTCACATCATCGCGACCAAAATGGCCATATGCAGAGATATCATAATACCTCGGGGAAAGCAGATCCAATTTCTCGATAATTGTGTGTGGGCGTAATGGGAAATATTTCCTTACTACCGTCTCTATCTCATGATCAGGATAATTGGAAGTTCCATTAGTGTTGATGTTCACCGATGTGGGATCAGCTACGCCGATAGCATAGGATAACTGCACTTCACATTGTGAAGCTATACCAGACGCTACAATGTTCTTTGCTATATAGCGTGCAGCATAAGCAGCACTCCTATCAACTTTAGTAGGATCTTTGCCTGAGAATGCCCCTCCGCCGTGTCTTGCACTGCCACCATAAGCATCGACTATTATCTTTCTTCCGGTCAATCCTGCATCAGCATAAGGTCCTCCCCTTACAAACCTTCCAGATGGATTCACCAGAACGTTGGTGTTCTTGTCCATCATATGTCCACAGACCGGTGTGATCACGAACTGTAGGATATCATCATGTAGCTCAGTCTGAGAGATGTCTTCAGAATGCTGCGCTGAGACCACCACCGCATCTATCCTCACAGGTCTACCATCCTCATATTCAACGGAAACCTGAGATTTTCCATCCGGACGGAGATATGGAAGCTTACCTGATTTTCTGGCTTCAGTCAGTTTTCTGCACAAAAGATGAGCGAGATAGGAAGGCATGGGCATAAGGTTCTCCGTCTCATCAGAAGCATACCCTATCATCAGTCCTTGATCCCCTGCTCCGACTTCTGATTTATTATCATGTCCCACTCCTTGTGCGATATCAGGAGACTGCTCTGTCACCTGCACCCAGATTGAAGCAGTCTCATAATCTATACCATAGCTAGCATCAGTATAACCTATATCTTTCAAGACATTCCGCACAATCGTAGGCACATCAACATATGCTTCAGTTGTCATCTCGCCAAAGACCATGACACCACCATTTTTCACAGCAGTCTCACAAGCGACTCTGGCATTCTTATCTTTTGAGAGTACATCATCAAGAATAGCATCCGATATCTTATCACAGACCTTATCAGGATGTCCTTCGGTAACGGATTCAGCACTTATAACTCTTTTCTCTGACATAGATTCACCCCACACAATACACATGAAAAAACATCTGAAGCTGAAAACAGCTAAGATTTGAGGAGAATTTCATCTCATTTAATAACGTTTTTGGTGTTGAAGAGCTACTCTGAAGTTGAATTCATATCAAAATCATCATCAACTTCCGAATCATCTTCATAACCTTTCATGAAACCTTCCTCTTCAGGAGAGATCTCATCATTGTCCATACGGGATTCGGGCTCTTCTTGTAAAGCATCTTCTGAATACTCTTCTTCGTCCATAGTATGAATGTTTTGAGCACCAGTTTTTAAAAGTTTTCATATATTTCCAGATGATTTATAAGCAACAGAGGAATCATCCAAAGTGATAGTGATTATCCATGGCAATCGAGAGATTCAAAGCTTATGATAACGTATTCGATAGATACACATTGAATAATCTCGAAAGACTTGCTGCAAGGCACGTCTTCGATGAGCTGAGATATTCAATCTCCTCAGGGAAAGAAGCGAACATATATGCTGCATATGCCAAGGACAGAGGTAAGGTTATCGTCAAAATATATAGGGTACAATCCTGTAACTTCAATAAGATGTTTGATTACCTGAAGAAGGACATAAGGTTCACCGGTTTGAGGAAACAGAAAAGGAAGATCATATTTGAGTGGACAAGGAGAGAATATAGAAATCTGATAAAAGCGAGAGAACTGGGGGTGGATGTTCCCACACCCCTAGAACTGCTAGATAATATACTAGTCCTGGAGTTCATTGGCAATAAAGAGACCGCACCTCCGCTCAAGGACATTGCGATAAAAACAATGCACAGAAAAGACAAAGAGGGACTTTTGCTGGCTATTGCTGATAATATGAGAAAGATGCATGAAGGGGGTATTGTCCACGGGGATCTCTCAAGCTTCAACATACTCATACATAACAATAAGCCCATTCTTATTGATTTCTCGCAGAGCACACTGAAAAACAATATACAATATAAGGAGCTCCTTGAGAGGGATATCAAGAACGTCTCATCCTTCTTCAAGAGGAATGGGCTTGAAGATGCTGAAGAAACTCTCAGGAACAAAATTTTAGGGGAGAAGAGATCAGATCAGGTATAAAATAGTTATATTTACTCGAAAGATATAAAAATATACCAGACACAGGCATTAGAGGTAGATAAGATATGCAGGCTGAAAGTTCTTTCATCATTCTGTTGGTAATTTTATCGCTTGGCCTTATCATACCTGAACTCTTCAGGAAGCTCCACCTCCCATTCATAACAGGCATTATACTCACTGGTGCGATTCTGGGTCCTTCTGGCACAGGAGTCATAGAAAATGACCCTGTCATAGAATTCTTTGGTTTTATGGGTATGATCTTTCTTATGCTTATGGCCGGCATAGATACTGACATAGAACGCCTGAAGAAGATGAGACACAAGATATTCATCATCGCCGGCTTCAATGGCTTCATCCCTTTCGCCACTGGCTTCCTGATAGCTTTTCTCTTCGGATATGATTTGATGACAAGCGTCCTGGCAGGAGTGATATTCATCGCTTCATCAGTTGCTATCGTGATAAGCATGCTCAAGGACTCCAAGATGTATAAGAAAAGGATTGGTCAGATAACAGCATCCTCTGCAATAATGCTTGATGCGATCGGGCTCATGGCTATAACGATGATCCTTAAGGAGAGAGAGACACTGAAAGAAGTGCCTTATGCACTATATCTTTTACTCCTCCTCGGATCCGTGATGGTCGTGTTCTATCTCTTGCCTAAGTTCACAGAATTCATGTTCAAACATTATCTGACCAGTGGAAACAAGAATAGTGAATTGAGGCTGGCGATTATCGTCGTGATGGCAGTTTTGGCATTCTTCTCACTTCTCGATGTACACCCTGTCTTGTCAGCATTCATAACAGGAGTGACATTGTCCCATATAATAAAGTCAGAAAAACTCTATTCAAAGATAAAGACGATAGGAAACACTCTTTTCGTACCAGTCTTCCTTTTCATCGTGGGAATGGAACTTGATTTCTCCGTCCTGATAGATGTAGGGAATGGTACAGAGATAATCATCGTATTTGTCATTGGTATAATCCTCTCAAAATTGCTCAGCGGTTTTATCGGAGGGAGAATCATCAAGCTTTCTGTCAAAGAATCCGCACTTTATGGATCAGCTTCCACGATACACCTCACAACAGCTTTGGCGGTCACGTATGCCGCAAGATCGATGAATCTTCTCGATGATGTGATGATGGCAGCCATAATAAGCATCACAATAATCACGACCACCTTAGGGCCTGTGCTTTTCAGATGGGTTAATGCGCATGTTGAATAGATGAAATGAGCAAGAATCATGCAAATTTCTTGAAATCATCAGCAATCTCTTCAGAATCTCTGCCCTCAAGGCTTCTGAGCTCTTTCCGTTTTGTCTCAAGAAAACGGTACACACTGCTGTGTTGGCTGCCTTCTATGATCATATCTATCGCTTTCCTCGCTATCGCAGCAGTCTCACTCCTTCCGATAATCCCGATAGTCTTCCCATACACGGACAGATTACAGCCTGTATGCTCTTCAATGATCTGTCGCGTCTTTCCTTCAGTACCTATGATTCTTCCTTTGATTCTCGTGATGTGATTCTTATTCCTGAAGAAATCTTTAAGATTGATCAATTCAAAGACAAAATCGGTCTTCCTGAGCTTCAGAGCAACTTCTGGATTGAACCCTCTCCCGATGGCTTTGACAATCTCTTGGGCATTGAATAGTTTCAAGGCATCATTCCCGGATATGAAAACATCACCTTCCTCAGAATTGACATCAATCTTGACAACAAGATTCTCTTCCAATCGCTTCTTCATCTCTCCTTCTGAACCAATGAGTACAGCTATACGTTCCCGAGGTATCTTCAATTCATGAGATAGCTGATTCAAATTTCCCCCTGGCAATGTCTCATCAATGACAGGATCTCCAAGAGGCTCTTTAGGTTTATCATTGGCCATGGCCTAAAAGAGTGACCAAGTTTTTTTAAATATAGTGGTTATGGTGTTCTGCAGAAAAACATGGATAAAGAACGCATCATCCATCAAGGAAGCCATGTTTTGTGATCCGCCACCTTCTCAGGGAGATATTTCTCGATGACCATATTCAGGCCGTGTGCAGCAAATGCCTGCTGCTCTACCCTCTTCTTCATCTTCAGCATCTGTTCCAATGCTTTTTTCCACTCCTTATGTGCATGGACAAAAGGATCATTCTTGATACCGTCCTTTAACCTTTTTATATCCACGTCCTTCAGGGGATGAGTGGGAAGATTATATTGCATGATGTCCTGAGGAGTGACGCCAAGGTATTTTGCAGTGGGCACACAGAAGAATTCATTGATATGGGCTGCATTCCCTGAACCAACTTTTAGTGTCCTGTATATGTTGAGATATCCATATGGATCACCATCAGTGAATACGAAAACAGGGAGTTTAGTGCTGTCACTAAGCCTTCTGATGAAACGCCTTGTAGCTCTTGTGGGCACACCAGCCATCGCGATGAGTATACAGTTCTTCTTCCTCCAGAATTTGTGCTTGTTCAACCTCTCAAAAGCACCAGAGGTCTCGATAGCGAGGATGAATTCTGCGTTTGTCCTGAATTCCAGGTGTTCAACCTTAGAGGGTACAGAATA
>JBKGYM010000032.1:0-9871 GCA_046546115.1 Candidatus Woesearchaeota archaeon | reverse complement strand
GATCTGATCACCAGTCCATTGTTCCCAGAATCCAAGGCTTCCCTGTCCTGGTCCGTAATGGGTTGGATAGACAGGCCGATTATGCTCCACTACGGTTGACAGATGTCATTCCTGGCCTGGTTGCCTTCTCTCTTTTGTCTTTTGCTATATTCTTCATATTTTATGGTGAATGATGCCTATTCGGTACTTTTATAAAAAGAGAAATATTTTCAGCAGTATGGACAATAGAGAGATTCGTGATAAGCTTTCCGAAGGCTATATCCATTTTACAGCCATTATAGAAGTCTTGGGCAAGCCTAAAGAGCATGTTGAGAAAGCTTTGAATGATTACCTTTCAAAGATAAAGGAATCGAAACTTATATTCATAAAAGAAGAGACATCTGAAGCTAAAGAAGTTGAAGATTCGATGTTCAGCACATTTTCAGAGGTTGAACTGATGGCTAAGGGGACTGATGCTCTCATAAATTTCTGTTTTGATTATATGCCTTCATCTATTGAAGTTGTAGAACCAAGCATCCTCAAGTACTCTTCAAAGGCGTTAACTGATTTTTTGAATGATCTTCAGACACGTCTGCATAATCTCGATATGATGGTCAAGACGACAAAATCTAAGAATCAGGCACTTAACAGGAATACAGAGAATCTCCTGAAGAATAGCATCAAGCTCGCAGTCACATCTGGGTATGAGACTGTAGGCAGCATCTCTAAAGTTCTTGGCATCTCTGAGAAGAATCTTGAGAACATAACGGACACGCTTGTACAGTCAGGTTCTCTTAAGAAGGATGGTGAAAAATTAAGACTGAAATGATTCTTTTAATCACTGAGACTTTTCACTATACATTCCCTTACCTTGAAGTTGTTTCCACAGAAGACACATCTTTTCTTCTTTCTCCCGATGTCAGAGTTTTTTCTCGGATTATTCAGATTCTCCTTATATCTCATTGTCTTACCACAACTGGGGCATTGGAGCAAGAACATACGATTTGGTATCTGCGACACCACCAATGTCATGTCATCAGTATCAGGATTTTGCATGGAGTAGATGTCCGGAAACTGGTTTATAATTATTCTGTGGGGCTGTCCTGTGCTAGTGCAACCTAATCATCACGAGAGATGGCTTCTTTTTCAAGCTCATCAAACTCTTCTTTGGCTTTCTCATCCTCGTCAATCTCTTCAATTATCTCTTCTGCATCTTTATTCTCTTCACGTTCATCAGCATTGTCAGTCTCTATCGCATCAACAATCTGTATGCTTTGAGGATATTCTTTTGTTATAGCATCAACGACCTCAAGTTCTCCAAGGTGAGGTTTCTCTGCCTCTATCGCTTTCTCAATCTCATCTTTCTTTGTATCCTGCCGGTTTTCTTCATCTTCTCCATTGCGTCTCTTCTGTTCTATCTCAAGCTCTTTTTCAATACCACTAGAATCTTTGAACATCGTTCTGATGTCGCCATTCTTCACATCAAAATATTCGAAGAATTTTTCTGACAGGCTGATGCGATATGATCGTCCTTCTTTCTTCTTGTTGATGAAACCTAATTTCTCAAGCTGGTCGATATGTTCATAGGCTTTGTTTGTTCTCACTTTTATGACATCAGATTGGATGACTGGAGATTTCCAGGCGATGACTGCTAAAGTCTCAAGAACTGCTTTGGGCAGTTCTGTGTCTGATACTATCTTTCTCACGATAGGCAGGAATTCTTCTCTCACAGTGAACTTCCAGTGCCCGTCCTGCTCTAGGACCATGAGAGAACAGTCACGTTCATCGTAGATCTTCTTAAGCTTTTTCAGAGCATTGTTTACCCTTTTCTTGGATGATTCCTCTATTACATCCATAACGGTACCGCTGTCAAGCGGTTTTCCTGATGCGAAAAGCACCGCTTCAACTTTCTTGATAATCTTGTTATCGGCCATAATGATTGTTTATGGTGTGGATTTATATATTTATTCATAGATTAGAACATTCATCTACCAAAAATTTAATAAATAGAACACCCCTTTCTTTGGCTATAGATTGGCTGTAGAAATCACATTTTTTCAGGCCAATTTCCTGCAAAATTCTGCAGTGCAAATATGTTCGTGTAGTTATAGGTGTGGAGTCTGGTGGAAGAAAAGAAAGAGCCGATGGACGGCGCTCAGGGAACAGGCGATGAGAGTCGAGAAGCCGTTGTGGATAAGAACCTTGGAAAGGTATTTTCTAGTGAGATTGAAAGCGAGATGAAGGTGGCTTTTCTTGATTATGCGATGTCAGTTATAATCTCGCGTGCACTTCCTGATATAAGGGATGGCCTTAAGCCTGTCCACAGAAGAATCCTTTATTCCATGCATGAGTCTGGTTTTCATTTTAATAAGCCATACAAGAAGAGTGCCCGTATCGTAGGTGATGTCCTTGGACGTTATCATCCTCATGGTGACAGCGCAGTCTATGATTCCCTTGTCAGGATGGCACAGAGTTTTTCAATGCGTTATCCTCTGATAGATGGCCAAGGAAATTTCGGAAGTGTTGATGGTGATTCAGCAGCCGCGATGAGATATACTGAAGCACGTCTTGCTAAGGTTTCTTCACAGATCCTCGAAGATATTGATAAGAATACCGTGGATTTTTCACCAAATTTTGATGGTTCACTCTCAGAACCCACTGTTTTACCTTCAAAGCTTCCCAGTCTTCTATTGAACGGTTCTTCTGGAATAGCTGTAGGGATGGCGACGAACATACCTCCGCATAATCTTCGGGAATTAGGTTCTGCCATTATCGCATTCATCAAGGACCCTG
The DNA here is from genome assembly GCA_046546115.1 of Candidatus Woesearchaeota archaeon. GTDB lineage: Archaea > Nanobdellota > Nanobdellia > Woesearchaeales > CAZJJJ01 > CAZJJJ01. The sequence goes on along the minus strand of JBKGYM010000032.1, from coordinate 7,099 downwards.
AGATGACAACAGAGGAGATCCTTGAGCATATTCCTGCTCCTGATTTTCCTACTGGAGGCACCATTATTGGTAAGAAAGGTATCCTGAGCGCCTATAAGACTGGAAAGGGCATAATAAAGATAAGATCAAATACAAGGATTGAATCAGAGGGTGAAAAGGAGAAGATAATCGTTGATGAGATCCCTTACATGGTCAATAAGGCACATCTTATTGAGCAGATTGCTGATCTTGTCCGGAACAAGAGAATAAATGAGATAAGAGACCTGCGTGATGAATCTGATAAAGGTGGTGTTCGCGTAGTCATCGAGCCTAAAAAGGGTGCGAATACCGAGATACTTCTTAATCAGCTTTTCAAGCATTCCAGACTGGAAGTCTCTTTCGGTATGAATCTTGTGGCTCTTGTTGATAATAAGCCAGAGACTCTCAGTATCCATGATTGTCTTGATAATTTCATCAACCATAGACGAGAGATCATCAAGAGGAGGACTGAATTTGATCTTGAGAAGACAGAGAAGAGACTTCACATACTTGAGGGACTCACAATCGCTCTCAATAATATCGATGCAGTCGTTGCGCTCATCAAAGCCTCTGATTCAGTCGATGATGCACGTTCTTCACTCATTGAGAAATTTGGGTTATCTGAGGCACAGTCCAATGCGATACTTGATATGAAACTTCAGAAGCTTACCTCTCTTGAGACTGGGAAGATAAAGTCAGAATATGATTCTCTTCTTGAGTTAGCGAAAGAACTCAGGGCCATCCTCGACTCAAAAGAAAGGATGGATCAGATCATAATAGACGAGACCCAGGAGCTGATGGATAAGTATGGTGATGAGAGGAAATCAGTGATCTCTGATATAGAGCTTGATGATTCCTCGCTAGACCTGGAAAATCTCATTGATGAACATGATGTTGTCGTGACAGTCTCTCATTCAGGTTACATAAAAAGGATCCCACTCAATACTTATAGACAGCAGAATAGGGGCGGTAAAGGTGTGATCGCATCAACGACAAAAGAGGATGACTTTATCGAATCAGTCTTTGTCACGAGCACTCATAATTATATACTCTTCTTCTCAGATGCTGGGAAAGTGTATTGGAAGAAGGTATATGAGATCCCTGAAGGCTCCAGACAACATCGTGGACAGCATATCGTCAACCTTATAGAGATCAGCAAGGATGAGTCTGTCAGCACTTTCATACCGGTGAAGAGTTTTGATGATTCGAAAAACCTTGCTCTCATAACTAGCAAAGGCACAATCAAGAAGACATCACTCTCAGCTTATTCCAGGCCAAGAAAGGGAGGTATCAGGGCGATAAACCTTGATGAGGATGACTCTCTGGTCACTGCGCTCCTCACTACCGGTAATAATCAGCTTCTTGTAGCTACCCGGAATGGGATGGCGGTGAAATTCCATGAGGAGGATGCAAGAGAGATGGGACGTACAGCAAGAGGTGTTCGCGCGATAAGGCTGAAAGGCGATGATTGTGTTGTGGGTATGGTCGATGGTGATGACGACAGGACTGTACTTACAATAACTGATAACGGATATGGCAAGAGGACGAAGATCTCTGATTATCGCCTGATCAACAGGGGAGGTATAGGAGTGAGGAACATCGTATGCTCTGAACGGAATGGTAAGGTCGTCAATATTAAATCTGTAACGGACGAGGATGATGTGATGATCATCAGCCAGAAAGGCATTATAATAAGGGTCCCTTGCAGGACGATATCTGTTATAGGCAGGAATACTCAGGGAGTGCGCCTCATGTCGTTGAAGAGTTCCGATGATCATGTCATCTCTTTTGCACGTATTGCATATGATGAAGATGTCGCGGAAGAAATCAGCCATGGCCTAGACAACACAGATGGATAGGTGTTTTTTTGAAGGCTCAAGATTTAGTTGTAGGGGTGGATATTGACAACACATTGATATTAGAGATACATCATTATGTCTCACATATCAAAGACAAGATAAATCCTGATTTCTCTTATTCTGGTTGGAGGCGATGGGACCTTCTCAAGTTATTTCCGGATCATAAGAAAACGCTCATCTCTTTCATGAGAAGATATTATTCAAGGGATAACATATCTAACCTGCATGTCATGGACGGGGCACATGATTTCTTGTCAAAGTTCGACAAGGAAAATCTCTTCTATGTTACTGCAAGATCGGATTGGCTTTTTGAAAATCCAAAAGATGAGACTTATGAACTTCTCCATTCAAAAGAATTGCCTGTAACATCAGAGAATGTAATCCTACAGAAGGATGCACAGTCGAAGATAAAGAAGTGTAAATCTCTGATTGCCAGAGAGAAAGGGATGAATTTCTTCATAGAGGATAATCCCGACAATGCCGTGAAGATATCTGAGTATTGTCCCGTACTGTTGATAGACTACCCCTTCAACAGGAATATCTCATCTGAGAATATATACAGGATCGGCAGATTTGATGATGCCTCAGGCAATTGGTCTTCTGATCCATGGCGTGAGGCTTTGGAATTGCTTGATTCAGGTGAACTCCTCAAGATCACATCTGATTTCTTTGGGAAAGAAGTTTAGGCACTAGCCCCTTTGTGATAAGCCGTGGAATATAATAAAACTAATCAATCTGCGAGGATTGTTCATAGCTTTAGAGAAGGTATGAATTCAAGGAAATAAATTTCCGCAGATGTTTGAATGCGAAAGGGATATGGTGAATCATAGCCCCGCGCGGATTCGAACCGCGGTCTCCGGATCCAGAGTCCGAAATGATTGGCCACTACACCACGGGGCTGTATCAAGACTCGTGAGTGAGCTACTGTTTTTAAATTTTCTTCAAAATTCAATTTGGGTCAAAGATATCTTTTTATAATAAAATCAAATCTTTGAACTATGTTTGACCAGATAAAATCATTATTCGATATTGATAGTTCACTCACAATCAGAAGACAAGATTATAATCTATATAATCTATCTTCCATCAAGACAGGTGATGGTTTTGGTGCACATATTTTTGAGAACCGGCTTAAGATTTATCTGCACCTGATTCTCATAGACAGATTTAGTGATGAACATAAGTTTCTTTTTGGGGGAGATGATCTCTCATTCAGTGTTAACAGAAACGAAGATCAAAATGAAAAGACAATTCTAGATAGAAAGATGGGTCTGTGTGTCTTGAGCTATCCATTGGATAAAGATAGTGCTTTTTCAAAGACTTTGGGCAAGTTCTCTATAAGACAGATTATCTCTGACCATTTTTCCTTTGATGAATCTGAGATCCTTTTGGAAGATGGTACGTATCTATCTGCCAAATTTAAGGAGTTTGAGGCATCAATAGTCAACGATGAAGATTTAGATTATCAAGCACACTGGTATTTAGGTGAAACATTCTTTGTGGTGTATGATACTATCTCTGCTGATTTGATAGTGACTGATAAAAAGATATTCGCAAGAAAGGACTCTTCGATCGATCAATTCTTATCAAAGAACTATGAGAGACTGATCTATGAGATTACTGACTTTTTGAATCAATATTCATCAAGGACTCTGATACCGCATGAAGTTTATGTTGACATGTTGATCAGAAGATTTCCTGGCAAGATAAGCATAAGAACACTATCTTAATATATGTCTAAAAGAAGTATCTATTCCTGTTTCGTGGTGTTGAGATATTGCCTGATATGATTATAGAGATCCTTGATGTGTCTTTCAAGCATCTTCTGATATTTGTTATAATATGATTTGAAAATGAATTTGTCCATTATTGTCCTTATGAAAAGATTATTGGCACCCTTATCCCATCTCTGGAAATAATCACTGTGTATGTATCCTTCAAATTCGATCTCCAGGTCACCCTCGTCCACTTTTATGCTCTTACCTTTGTATTTGACTGAAGTCCTGTTGAGATTCTTGTATACTATTTTTACTCCTAACTGCAATTCTATATAATCACTCACTTTGAGTTTAGGGAGATATGCTAACTCTACCTGTTTTCCGCTCTTGCCTGTCTTCTCATTATGCTCACGTTCAAGCCAGGTATCATAACCCAGATCTGCCACCTGTTCTTTGATCAGCTTATATATCTCTTTACCATCAAACAGGCCCGAATAGCTTAATTTTCTAGTATCCACAACCTTTCTTCGTTCTGCCATCCCTTATCACTCTGTTGCTACCATACCTAAGTATGAATTTATCCTTGTCCTCAATTCTGTGGCTTCTAATATTAGTGTTTGAGCATGTTTAGCCATGAACTCTCTCATGGTGAGCGCTTCGTAGAATTTCTTGAGCAATGCCCTGAAATGGCTCTTTTCCTCACCCCACTCTGTGGTATATCCAGCATCGATACCTCCATCTATCGACATAACGAATCTGCCGTTGCTCATCTTGATCGCATTACCATTCTCATCCTGGGCATCAACTTCTGTAAGATCATAGAAATGGATATTGATCTCTATGACATATTTGTAGTAAGGTGTGACCTTACGTTCTCCAATCCATTTTATCTCAAGTTCTGGTATCTTTGCCTTATGTTTTGGTTCATAGAAGTTGTATCCTTTGGTCTTGAGAAACTTATACATCATCTTCAGGAGACCATCAAGATTGAAGTTTCCTTTGAATCTGACAAGGCCAATCTCATCTCCTAAGAATTTTCTAAGGGTCATATCTTTTCACAACCATCATCAGGCTTATCAGCTATTTAATATTTTCTGTGGATAATCTCTGTGTTTCCGTCATATTTATTATATCTGGAATCTGTCTGCATATCATGCAAGTCATTTTGTCTGGTCCGCGATCCATAGGAAAGAGCACAGTCGGCAACATACTGGCAACCAGATTGTCCTGGCAATATCATGATCTGGATTCCATTGTAAAAGGAGAAGTAGGAGCGATAAAGAGTTATATGGCAAAGAATGGCCTTGAAGATTATCGCAGGCTTGAACTGCGTATGCTGAAGCAGGTCATATCATCTGCTCATGGAGACTCAATCATCTCTCTTGGTGGTGGGACGGGAGTATCAGGATATAGTGATATTGATGCTCAAGCAAGATCTCTTATCCGTTCATCAGGTCTTGTCATTGTCATACTCCCATGCATAGATGATGAGAAAGCAGTAGACATCCTTTATCAATTTGAGCTTAAGCGTAGTGGTGGGCGCAGCTTTATTGATACAAAGAGGTTATATCTGCGCAGAAGACATCTTTATGAAGCGATGGCACACATCATCATATACAAGGATGATAAGAAGCCAGAAAGCATGGTGCAAGAGATAATCAGTATCCTTCTCGAGAGAGATCTTCTGGCATCAGACTTTAAGAGTATATGACTTTTTGTCATCTATGTAGAAAGTTTGAATGAATGATTTATCTTCTGTGGAAATCCGTGAGAGTATAATAGAACTTGTAGCTCCGCGTGGATTGTTCATAGCTTTAGAGAAGATATGAACTCGAGGAAATATATTTCCGAAGATGTTTGAATACGAAGGGGAAATGACGAAGTTATAGCCCCGCGCGGATTCGAACCGCGGTCTCCAGCTCCAAAGGCTGGAATGATTGGCCACTACACTACGGGGCTGCGATAATTCTGCAGGTAGGCAACTATTTAAAAAGGTTTTTGTGTCCTCATTTCAGGGCATTAAGCATCTCTTCCTCCATGAAATGCATATTTCCTGGAATGATGAGGCAGTGAAGAGGTTTTCCGAAATATTCTTCTTTGACATCCTTTGCTTTCCCTCCGATTATCTTCGCTTCAGCAGATCCTAATCTTGCGCATCCCACGCAGAATGTCTCAGGCGTGAATATTTTTTCTTGCTTTTCTTCTTCTATCTCAAGGAGGATGTCTATGCCTTCCTTTATTGTCATGTACCTGTCCTTATCCCTCTTTATATCTAATAATACCAACGTGTGCATACCGTTGCTGGCGTTTGTGGATATGACATTGTAAGCTGTTGAAGGTTTGAAATTCCCTTCCGGGAATGGCACGGATGTTGTCTTGCCGAACTTATACAGTTCAAGTCCTGTTTCAGAGACTGCGTTAATTATTGATGCGTTATGTGTTATGGTGCACCTTATACCCATCTTCCTGGCTCTCAGGAAAATATCTGTGTGGGTGGTCGCACCGAAGACATCGCCGACGACCAGGAATGAGACATCATGGTCTCTGGCTTTCGCAAGAATCTCTGTTTCTGCTTTCTTCTCAACCATTTCCCTGTCTGCTTTTATGACTTCTTTATCATAAAGCTTCTCCATGCTTTTCAGGTCTCTGTTGAGCATTGATGTGTAATCCTCTAAGAATACATACTTTGAATCCTTTATCCTTTCCAGTCCTTTCAATGAGATGTCTTTCTCATCATCAAGACCAATCCCTATCATGTGGAGTGTCATATGTTCCTGCCTCTCTGCTCATCATAGATTCTCTTAATATCTCCTATTGATGAAGGTTCTTTTATATCCTCTCTTAGTCTCTTTATCCTTGGAAATCTCAGGGCAAACCCCGAATCATAATTATTTGATTTTTGTATCTCTTCGTAATCCACTTCGACAATTATCTTCGGCTTTATATCTGCGAAAGTATTGCGATCTTTTGTTATCAGTGGTTTGAGGAGATTCGTCAGTTTTTTGAAGCTCAGCGAATCTTCACTCTCCAATTCTTTGATTCCAGTGCCTACTTTTCCAACTTCAAGGAAGCGGTCCTCTTGCCTGCATGAGACATAATAGCTTGTTAGCCAGCCCGCTCTCTTGCCGTGTCCCCATTCAGCTTTCGTTATGACAAGGTCTAATGGTTCGAGTATGGGTTTGAGTTTGACTGCATATCCAACTCTTGCACCTGGCTTATAGCCTTTCGAGAGACTCTTCATCATCATGCCTTCATGGCCTTTCAGCAAAGCCTTTTCATAGAAGGAATTTGCTTCTTCTTCTGATTCAGTCAGCAGTGATTCTGATACGCTTATACTATCTATTTTCTCTGTGATATTTTCAAGCATTCTCCGCCTCTCAGAGAATTCGGTGTCCAGTAGGTCTTTCTCATCCATCTTGATAATGTCGAAGATCCTGATGGCCACGGGAAGTTCCTTGATTATCTTCTCTATCCCATGTTTCCTTCTTATCCTCTGTGATATCT
>JBKGYM010000031.1:0-10056 GCA_046546115.1 Candidatus Woesearchaeota archaeon | reverse complement strand
TGCATTCTTCGCTTTCTTCTCATTAAAAAAGAAGTAAGTTTCTAAATTCAACTCTTTGGGATTTCTTCACTTTGTGGCTATTTCTAACATTGATTTGACGGTTACGTTTCTCTTCACCCAGATTTTGGTCGCCTTAAAAAGAGGGATTTCAGTTTTTCAGAGATATGCACTTTGCTCCGTAAAAGAAATTTATCATAATTTTAAACAAAAATTTTATATAAACTTATGCATTATTATGCATAATTTGGTAAGGCCAAGGAAAATCAAAATAGTGAACTTCGAGCCATGTGTGACATATTTCAAGCCTCATGGTGTCCCTTTGGATCAACTGGAAGAAACTGAATTGACAATAGATGAGCTTGAAACATTAAGGCTTTTAAATATAGAAAAAATGAGTCAGTCTGATGCAGCAACAAAGATGAGGATTCATCAATCCACTTTCCAAAGAACATTAGCAAGAGCAACAGCAAAAGTCACAGATTCACTTGTGAACGGAAAGGCTATAAAAATTCAAGGAGGTGAATATGAAATGCCAGGTGGAGACAGAACGGGCCCTATGGGAATGGGCGCAAGAACTGGAAGAGGAATGGGTTTTTGTAATGGATACAATAGCCCAGGATTTGCAAGGCAAGGATTTGGAAGAAAGCCCTTCAGAAGAGGATTTGGTGGTTTCGGAAGAGGAATGAGAAGAATGTTCTTGAACAGTCCACAAAATCCGATACACCAACCATCTAAAGGCCAAGAAAAACAAATGCTAGAAGATGATCTAAAGCAACTTGAAGCAGAAGAGAACGCAATGAAAACTGAGAAAGAATCAATCAAAAAAAGGCTAGAAGAATTAGGAGATTAAAAATGAGAAAAAGTATTTTAGTGATGAGTGGAAAAGGAGGGGTTGGAAAAACAACTATTGCAGTCAACCTCTCTTATCTTCTTTATGGACAAGGTTTTCAAGTTGGATTATTAGATGTGGATATCCATGGACCCAATGCCTTGAAAATGCTAGGTCATGATAATATCTCTCTTAAGATTAAGAATGGCAAACTTCAACCATTCGTGCTTCACTCAAATCTTAAGATCGCTTCATTGGCAGGGTATATTGATGATGATTCAGCAGTGATTTGGAGGGGTCCCAGAAAACATGGAGCAATAAAACAATTATCTCAAGATGTTGAATGGGGAGAACTTGATTATTTAATTGTAGATTTTCCTCCGGGAACAGGCGACGAACACATCAGTGCAGCACAATTGCTTCCCGATATATATGGGGCAGTTATAATCTCAACACCTCAAAAGGTTTCTTTGATGGACATGAATAGGTCCATTGATTTTTGCAATCAAATTAATATTCCCATCTTGGGCGCAATTGAAAATATGTCTGGAGGAATTTTTGGCAGTGATACTGTTAAGAATAATTGTGACAAAAAAGGCATCAATTTTATAGGCAAAATAAATTTATCAGAGACCATAATCAATTCTTCGGAAAACGGCAGATCATTTGTAGAACAAAAAGATATTGAATTAAATAACAATTTCAAACAAATTGTTGAAAATATGATTGGAGGGGATAAAAAATGAGGATAGCTATTACGGCAGATGGGGAAAAGCTTCATAGTAAAGTTGATCAAAGATTTGGAAGATGTCCTTACTTTATTGTATTAGATATCAATGGTGATGAAGTGGGAACTTTTGAAGCCATAAAAAATGAAGGTGCGATACAAGGTCATGGAGCAGGAATAAAAGCAGCAGAACAGATGGGTGAGTTAAAGGTTGACATGGTTATAACAGGTCAATTAGGTCCCAATTCAACAAGTGTGCTAGAAAAATTAGGGATTAAAGTGTATTCTGCATCAGGAGTCATCACCGATGTTTTAAATGATTTCATTAAAAATAAACTTAAACAAATTAATGAGGTCGCAGAAGCACATGCAAGGAGTACATCGACAGAATTTCCAAGTGAAAAAATATTTTTCCCTTTACTAAATGATAGAGATTTAGATTCAGAGATAAGTGAACATTTTGGTCATGCACCTTTTTTTGGATTATATGATGTGAATAAAAAAGATTTAACTATAATACCTAATGACTTGGATCATACAAATCCAAACAGTAGTCCTATCGACCAGATTGAAAAAGCAGTTAATCCAACGACGATTTTTGCTAAAAGTATCGGAGGAAGAGCAATTGGATTGATTCAAGAAAAAGGTCTGAGATTGAAAACTGGAAATTATGATACTGTGAAAGAAGTTGTTGAGAATCTTGACAAATTGGAAGACCAAACGCAAGATTGCGGCCACAGACATTAAACATATTAAAAAAATTCGGGCAGGGGAATGACAGACATAATAGCAGTTACAGGAGGAAAAGGCGGGACTGGAAAGTCCACAGTAGCAACAGCATTAGCTTATGAGCTTTCCAGAAAAAGTTCTGTTTTATTAGTCGATGCAGATGTTGATTGTCCAAATGACCATCTGTTACTTAATATTCAGAGAAAAGAGCTGGAGATAGTGTATCAAAGAATACCCTTCATAGATCAAAGAAAATGCACTAAATGCGGAAAATGCGGAAAAGTATGCAAAACAAAAGCGTTAATCAGCATTAAAGATAGAACCCCCATTTTCATTCAAGAACAATGTAATGGTTGTGGCTCTTGTGAAATTGTATGCCCTGAACAAGCAATAAGTTGGCAAAAAAAAGAAATTGGAAAATTATACAAAGGATCAAAAGACAGTCTTGACTTACTTTCAGGGGAATTAAAAGTTAACCAACCAACATCTGAATTCATAGTTGATCATTTAAATGAAGAGATTAGAAAAAAAGAAAACAATTATGGATACATAATAATAGATACCGCAGCTGGAACACATTGCCCAGTGATTGCCTCTTTTGAATCAGCCGGCAAAGTTATTGCAGTCACTGAACCGACTCCTTTAGGAGTTCATGATCTTGAAATTATCTTAAGACTTCTAAAAAAGATCAATAAACATGGAACTGTGATTGTCAACAGATCTGATGTGGGAGATATTCAAAGAGTGAATGATATGACAACAAAATATGATACGAGAATTATTTTTAAGATTCCTTTTTCTGAAGAGATTGTTGATTCTTACTCCAAAGGAAATCCGATCATGATAAAGAATATATTAGAGGTATTAGAATAATGAAATCGATTGTTGTTCTATCAGGAAAAGGAGGAGTGGGAAAAAGTAGCATAACGGCATCTTTAGCAGTAGCATTATCTAAAGAAAAAAACATTGTTTGTGCTGACTGTGATGTAGATGCTTCAAATTTATCATTATTATTTGCTTTATCTGAGGACAAGTATGAAGAATGGATCCCATTATCGACTAACCAAACAGCGATAGTTGACCAAAAAGAATGTATTGGCTGCGGAAAATGTATAGACACGTGTTATTTTGATGCATTAAAGCTTAAAGATAATATTCCGGTAGTAAATGAATTTGGTTGTGAAGGTTGTGGTGCTTGCGAGCTTATCTGTCCTGTAGATGCGATCAAGTTGAAAAATATAGATAATGCACATATCGGTCATGCAAAAACAAGATATGGTTTCAGCATTGCTTCTGCTCAATTAGAACCTGGCAATTCAGGAAGTGGAAAAGTAGTTGCAGAAATTAAGAAGAAAGCAAAAAAGATAAGCCCGAATGCAGATATGATTATTGTTGACGCATCAGCGGGCATAGGGTGTCCAGTCATTGCGTCAGTCACAGGAAATGATTATGCGATAATTGTGACTGAGCCAACTCCTTCTGGATTTTCTGATCTAAAGAAAGCCCTGGAAGTAGTTAATCATTTTAAAATTAAGAAAGGGATCGTCATCAATAAATCTGATCTAAACGAAGAACATACAGAAAAGATATGTAATTTTGCAGAAGAGAATCAGATAAAAATCCTTGAGAAGATTCCATTCGATAAAGACTTTGTTCATGCTATGAATGCAATGGTCCCAGTAATTGACTACAATAAAAAATATGAAATCATTTTTGATGATATAAAAAAAGAAGCAATGACTGAATTAACAGAACAAAATTAAAATTCCTGATTGCTGCTCTACTACTGATTATCTCAACCTTTTCAGTATTAGCAAACTAAGATTATCCTTAGATGCAATGGAAAAGAATTACCAAACCCTGAAAATCTATGAGCATGAAGTATACCAAGATAAAAGAAGGGATGAATGATCTCGAATCAAGATTACAATCTCCAGAATATCTGAAACCCACAGTCTCTGTTGGAGCAAGGACCGCTGCTGAAACTACGATCGGTTACATTGCTGGGAGATTATATAGCCAGATTGGTTGATAACATCTTGTTATCCAGATCAAACTTTCAATTCCTCTTTCTTAGGTCTGTCCAATATCTTCTTCACTAAAATATATACCACGAGTGCAAGAATCAAGAAGTGTAACAAAGAAGCTGTGAAAGCTCCCCAGCCGATCTCTATAGAACCAATTGATAAAGTCGCATTCTCCCAGGTCCCATCAGGTATCAAAGGGTCCAGCAATGGCATAAAGATGTTGTTCACAAAAGATTTCACCAAATCGTTGACAGCTCCTCCCATCACAAACGCGATCGCAACTGTCAGAACTTTATACTCCTTAAGGAATTCTTTGAAATCTTTCCAGGCATTCACCATCATTCTCAGATATATCATCATCACATTATAAAAATGTGACGCTTAACTGGATATCAATTAACCCTAGCTGAAAATCCAGACATGAAAAATTGCTCATTCATGCTTCTGATTATCCATATTGCTTTTGATTGAGAAACTGAATGAAGAAGAAGTTTCATTCTTCTGAGACTATAGTATCCAGATTAGTCAACGGCTGAATATTTCCACATCGTGTCTTAACAACCTTGTCCAGACCATTCGCTTGCATGTTGCTTATCAAAGTCGCCGGGTTTGGAACCTCTCTTTTAACTTCTTCAAGATCCATGACCCTCCCGAAATAATATGTCCCAGAATAATTCTTTGGCTCTCCTCTAAGAATCTTCTCGCCATAGACAACTTCTTCCCTATCAAAAAACCTATATCCAAAACAGCCTTCAGGTGCATGGAACTCAGTAGGGTTCCTGTTCTCGACAGGTTTCACCTCTGTCTCTGAAAAAAATGTCCCTGGATACAATATCTCTACATATGTCCTTTGCATTTTGATTCCTCTCGGGTAATCACATATACTACATTATAAAAGTTATTGATATGAAACAAGTATCCAATCATTCTGTTACTGCTTCTTTCTTTGCCACCCAGTCGAGAAGAGGTTTCATCGCATCTCTTACCTCAACACCATCACTGGTCAAAGAATATTCTATCTTCAGAGGTGTTGTGGTAACCACCTTCTTCTCAATCAGTCCTTCTTCCACAAGCTCTTTTAGTCTGTCACTTTGCGTTTTTGGGCTGATATCACCCAGTTTTTCCATGAGCGCATTAAACCGGAGTGCTTTGTGGTTACCAAGAGTGGCTATTATCAGAAGAGCCCATTTCTTCGCGATCGTGTTTATGATACCCTCAACAGGGCATAAACAAAAATGCTCTCCACCCTTCTGGATACAATCTGTGCTATCACAATGGCTTTCCTTCCGCATAGTAACTTACCCTCCAATAACCTTTTATCAAAGGAGAAACCTCATAATTTAAATAACTTTACATTTTACACTAACTATGAAAAATGAAGCAGAGGTGCAGAATATGTGTTGCGGTGATGAACAAAAAAACACCTGTGGATGTCACACGATAGTCCCCAGGAACTTCTTGACAAAAGAAGAAAAGATTGAACAGCTTAAAGAGTATAAAGAAGAGCTTGAGAAGGAACTTAAAGGAGTTCAAGAAAGCATCGATGAACTACGGTGATGTTTTTTTTCTTTTTTTCTAAATTTGTCATGGGCTTCTTTAATTATCCATAATTTCATCATAGAACCAACTATATTCTGCAGAGTACTCAGGACAAAAAGTATGATAATAAGAATTGAGCTTAATGAATTGTTCCTCGCCAACACCCATCTGCGAATAATCAAGAAGAGTGTCTAAGATGTTTTCGATCCTTTCGATAGATTGATTTCTAACCTCAATGATGTAATCTATCTCTCTATCTAAAATAGGAACATTATGTTTCATATCTTCTCTTAATTTTTCTGTTATCTCAACTATATCATCTATCATGTTATAGTATTACCATATAGAAGTTTAAGTAACTTATCAAAAATCCAGATGTGCCAAACGATAAAAAAACAGGATTCTCAATCACTGGCCGGAAAGACCATGTCATATGTTAGCTTTACAGGAATCTCGATCTCTTTATACTGAGGAATCAGCTGTCTTTCTGTCATTGAGACACTAGGAGAAGAATAGTGCCATTTAAAATCTCGGTATATTAACGTTTCAGGAAGCATCTCATCAATAGCTTTTTTCTGCCATTTCCTTAATCTTTTGTCTGAGAAGATTCTCGCTTCAAGACATTTATCTTCATCAAACTTAGCATAGGCAAGATGCACGCCTTGCTGTAAAAGCTTATCTGAAAATTCTTCAATAAAAGATTCTTTCACTTCATCAATCTTTTCTATTTCTGGTCGTGGTTCCATAATAACACCCTGTATCAATCAAAGGATCAATGATATATAATAGAAGATGTTCTTATTAAACTTTCTCTAAGATATGGTTTCAAAAATTTCATTCGTCCCTATCAACCTCTTCAATATATCTCTCATCTGTACCCACTACAGGTAAAGATCTCTCGTACACTAAAGGCACTTCACCTGGCGCCAGACAACCATAAGTGCAACCAAGATAGATGTTGGCTATTTCTCCTTCCTTATGCAGCCTCCCTTCATAATCCTTGTGTTCCTCGATGATCTTGACCTCATCACCAAGAACAATATCAGAGATATCTTCTTCAGACATGAAAACCACCAAAAAAAGCAAAGCTTTTGTACTATATGAAGTTTTCTTCAAAGAAAAGGTTTGCCTGGACACGCAGGAATATCTGGATCGTGTCCTGGCCTAAGAGATATCCTCTGGCTCAAAAGACATTGTTATCTGTCCCTTCTCTGTATCTATTCTGGAATAACCGCCTAACAACAAAGGCATCTTTCTCTTTGTATGCCCGAAATCAAGATCGAAGATGATTGGAGATATATCAATCCCTCTGAAGAACTCGCGGAGATGCTCTGTGCCTGTAGTGCACCTTGGTATCTTCGAGAAAGCCAGTCCACGTATCCTGTCAAGCTTCCCGGACATCTTCATATGATAGAGGAAGTTGTATAATCTCGCTGCAGAGATATTAACATCCTCAAGGAACAAGACCTTATCATAAGTATCCACTTCATGAGGCGTTCCAATGGAACTACAGACAAGATCAAGGCATCCACCTGAAACTTCTCCTTCTACCACGCCCTGTCTATATACCTTATTCTTGCTGATTGGCCACACCACTGGTTTCTCTTGGAGCAAAGATCTGAGAAGAGAGATCTCCTTCTCTGAAGAGAACCATCCAGTAGTCACCGCTGGAAGATAGAATTGTATTGAACGCAGGCCTGCATGCTTCAACATTGCCAGCTGCAGTATTGTGATATCACTATAGCCTATGAACGGCTTGCGGTTCTCCCTGACAACAGAAAAATCTATGTGGGGTATGACAGCAGCACTGCCCATCCCTCCTCTAAGACACCAGATTATATCCACATCAGGATCCTTGAAGAAATTATTCAGCTGCTCTGCCCTTTCTTTAGGTGTGCCTTCCCATGAGAGATACTTATTAAGATTCTCGAAGACAACATCAAAACCAAGATCCAATACTCTCTGGACCGCAAGATCAAGCTCTACTGTAGGGCTTGATGGGCTTACAAGAGCGACAGTCTTCCCATGGAAAGGACCATCTGCCCTTCCGGTATATTTCTCGAGCATCCTAACAGAAATCCCTCCTTATGTAATCGACAAGGTCAGGAGTCTTATCAATGTATTCTCCAGTATTGTCGTCCTTAAAATATATTCCGGTCCCGCTGCCATTGACCTCATTGACCTTGTCACCGATGAAATCGACACCGGCGAGATACGCCCCAATACTGTCCGCTGTCCGTAATGCTACTGCCATCTCATCAGGCGTAGGAGAATACAGCTCTACAGTCGGATTGGTACTCTCCCTCCAGGGGTTAGGCCTATCCTTATGGATGCGGGAGAATAATGGACTGCCATCCATGACAACAATACGCTTCTCATATCCCTCCAGTGGTTCCTGCAAGACATAGTTGTCCTCAAAGTAAGAGATATCTCCTTTGATATCGTCTAAGCTGTTAATAAGCTGGACACCAGCCATCTGGCTGCCGAAGATTGGTTTAGCGACAACAGAACCGTACTTTCCTATCATCTCCTCCACGTTCTCTTTAGTGAAACTCTGTGTCTCTGCAATCATATCATCATTCTCTGAGAGCTCAATCAGGCCTGATTTGAGTGTCTTCTCCTCAGTCTCTGGCTCATTGAAGAAATACTGGAACATATTCTCCTGTTTCAATGTATTTAGGAACTCATATTCACGCAATGCGAAATCAAGACCCCTGTTCCTGTTGCTTCCATCACTGAATATTATGAAAAGATCACCCTCTGGTGTGTGCCGTGGCTGTTTCAATGTTTTCTTATCAGGACTCTCATACTGGTAAGAGGCTCCTACTGTGAGTGTCTCAAGATCGTATTCACATGGATGCACAAGATGAAGATCATACATCTCATTAAGCCGCTGAGCAAAAGTGTGATCAGAGCTCTTATGCTCAGGGACCTGCTCTATGTCTTCTCTAATGGAAAGATATGCTTTATTCATAATGACAGCACCTCCTCTTCCATCTTCGGTGTGACCAACTCAGGCGCATCCGGGCCAATCTCCAATTCTTCAACATCAACAGCCTTGAATATCATATCTTCAGTCACGGAGAAGCTGGAAGGCAATGATACTGATCCAGAAGGATCCGAAGAGTAGACATAAGTCCATGGACGAGTATCTGAGCGATTCAACTGACCAGTCAACTCAAGCATATACCTTATCTCTCTGGCAGTCTCTTCAGCAGGGTCTATCAACGTAATATGATCGCCAAGAAGAGATGATATCTTATCCGCAAGGAATGGATAATGCGTACAACCCAGGATCAGGGTATCAACACCAATCTCCGCAAACTGCCTTAGCTCTTCACGTATCAACATGTCCGTGCTGGGATTTTCAAGATAACCTTCTTCCACGATTGGAGCGAACAATGGTGTGGACTTGGAAAACACTTCAGCATCCGATCTGAGTCCCTGGATTTTCTTTTCATGCGAACCCGAAGCGATAGTCTGACGGGTTCCTATCACACCAATCTTGCCATTACGTGTATGTTTTACAGCGGCGCGCACTCCAGCATCTATCACACCGACAATCCCAGTGTCAAAGTTCTCAGAAAGGTAATCCTTTGTGACTGCAGAAGCTGTGTTACAGGCCACTACAATCATCTTGGAACCATGTTTGTTAAGGAACCGTGAGTTTCCCAGCGAGATGGATCGCAGCCTCATCTCAGACTTGGAACCATAAGGATGCCTGGCATTATCACTCAAAAATACCATATTCTCCTGAGGAAGATGCCTCCTCAGTGCCCTCATGATGCTGAATCCTCCAATACCCGAATCAAAAAGTCCGATGGGATCAGCATTTGTCATCTTGTCCATTCACGCACCTCCAGGATTTCAGTGGTGGCGCAACGTGCCCAGAAAGCATCAAGCAACGAGGTATTATGCATGTCAACAATCTCTTCAGGATACTTCGGATTCGCAGTTTTCGGATTGGATGGATTGTGCCCTGCTGAACTGCAGGGGTTTATCAGTTCCAACTCATTCAACCGTATCGTATCATATGTCCCATCCCCGATAATATCAGCTCTGAAGTAATCAATATCAAGCCCGATAGATTGAAGAGTCTCTGCCAGGTCATACACAAACCTCTTCTCATCATCGGTCGGTTCATATATCCTTTCAACAAGCCCTTTCCTGAAATCAAGAGAAGCCGAATCACACGACACTGTGGG